>NZ_JAHXRM010000157.1:0-280 GCF_019392235.1 Pseudoalteromonas sp. CR1
CACGCTTGCAGCACATCACCGAACAGGCCCAGGACCCCTGGCGCGGTTTTTGTGATCGCTGCCAAGCCTATCTGCGCATGGCCCAGGAGGGCGAGATCCAACGCATTGTGTTGCAGGATGCGCCCGCCGTATTAGGCGACACCGGGTCCCAACACCATTGTGTGGAGTCGTTGCGCCAATTGCTGGAGGCGTTGATGCAGACCGGTGCCATCCTGCAAGCCCCCAGCGTCGCGCTGGCTCAATTGATCAATGGCAGCCTGGTCAATACCGCGTTGTGGAT
>NZ_JAHXRM010000158.1:0-280 GCF_019392235.1 Pseudoalteromonas sp. CR1
GTCGCCGAAGCGGCGGTGGTGGGTGTACCGCATGACATCAAGGGGCAGGGCATCTATGTGTATGTCACCTTGAAGAACGGCGAAGAGCCAACGGAAGCGCTGCGCCTGGAGCTGAAAAACTGGGTGCGCAAAGAGATCGGGCCGATTGCTTCGCCGGATGTGATCCAGTGGGCGCCGGGCTTGCCGAAGACGCGCTCGGGGAAAATCATGCGCCGTATCCTGCGCAAGATTGCCACGGCCGAGTACGACGGGTTGGGGGATATCTCGACCCTGGCGGACC
>NZ_JAHXRM010000159.1:0-280 GCF_019392235.1 Pseudoalteromonas sp. CR1
GCCATGCGTTCGCGCACCGAGGCTTCAATCCCGGCTTCGTCCAGCCCGCATTCGGCAAGCATTTGCGCCGGCTTGGCATGTTCGACGTACACGTCCGGCAAGCCCAGGTGCAGCACCGACTTGAGGATATTCTCCCGCGCCAGGAACTCACTGACCGCCGCACCGGCGCCGCCCATGATGGCGTTTTCTTCGACCGTCACCAGCAGCTCATGGCTCGCGGCGATTTCGCGCACGAGGGCTTCGTCCAGCGGTTTGACGAAGCGCATGTCGACCACGGTGG
>NZ_JAHXRM010000160.1:0-280 GCF_019392235.1 Pseudoalteromonas sp. CR1
GGTGGCGCTGGAGTCGATGATCGATGCCAACGTCAAGTTGATCGATTTGACCTGGCTGCCGGCCAACGGTGGCCTGATCAACCCCGCCCAGGCGATCGGCGAAGTGGCCAAGCGTCACGGTATCGCCTATTTCATCGACGCCGGCCAAGCCGTGGGGCAACTGCCGGTCGACGTGCAGGCACTGCACTGCGATGTGCTCAAGTCAGCCGGGCGCAAACACCTGCGCGGGCCACGCGGTACGGCGCTGATGTATGTAAGGCCGGGCTTCCTCCAGCGCCTG
>NZ_JAHXRM010000161.1:0-280 GCF_019392235.1 Pseudoalteromonas sp. CR1
GTCGGCTTGCCGTTGGCGTCCGCCACCGCGATGTTTGAGAGCTGGATGGCGGCCTCCTTGGAGATGATGCCGCCTTCCTGGTTCTGGGTCTGCTTCTGGTGCTTCTTCACCAGGTTGATGCCGCGCACGAAGGCCCGGCCTTCCTTCGGCAGAACCTGGATCACCTCGCCCGACCGGCCCGAGTCGCGGCCGGTGAGCACGACGACCTTGTCGCCCTTCTTGATCTTGGCAGCCATTACAGCACCTCCGGAGCCAGGGAGATGATCTTCATGTGGTTGCG
>NZ_JAHXRM010000162.1:0-279 GCF_019392235.1 Pseudoalteromonas sp. CR1
ATTAAAGCACTGGCTAATCTAGCTTCTAGACGACGCTCGCCAGAGACAAACGATCCCAAGCCAATAGGAAGACCATGAACGACGACTTCAACAATGCCACCTAAAGTATCGCCAGCTTTGCGAGCTGCATCAATCTCTGCGATCATGCTCGCTTCTGCTTCTGGATGGGAGGCACGCACTGGGCTTTCATCGATACGACGTTGATCGGTACTAGTGGGAAGGTCATCCTCACCATAAAGGGTGGAATTTCCGATGGAAAGTACACGGGAGACAACCTCT
>NZ_JAHXRM010000163.1:0-279 GCF_019392235.1 Pseudoalteromonas sp. CR1
GACACCGTCACGCGGGATTTACCCACCGCATCGGCCACTTGTTGCTGGGTCAGCTGGAATTCCTGCTGCAGGCGCTGCAACGCGATCGCTTCTTCGATCGGGTTGAGGTCTTCACGCTGGATGTTCTCGATCAATGCCATGGCGATGGCGGTTTCGTCCGGCACATCGCGCACCATCGCCGGGATGGTGTCCTTACCGGCCTGCTGGCTGGCACGCCAGCGGCGTTCGCCGGCAATGATTTCGAAGCGGCCGCCACCGATCGTGGTGCGCCCGATCGGT
>NZ_JAHXRM010000017.1:0-100319 GCF_019392235.1 Pseudoalteromonas sp. CR1
CCCCCTTAGCTCAGTTGGTTAGAGCGACGGACTGTTAATCCGCAGGTCCCCCGTTCGAGTCGGGGAGGGGGAGCCAATTCTAAGAATTCCATAGACATTTATTACTATTTCCACTACTCTTCTACCCTAGAAATAAAACATTGATTAAAAACTATTAAATGTTGTATTTAGTCAAATAATCAAGGACTTGATTCCTTTCCTTCTGTAATACCTAAAAGATTGAAAAAAATGGCTGGATTTAAAAAACTTATTTTAATACAAATAATATCTTGGTTATTGTGTGTTGCAGCTGGAAGCTACTTTATTTCGGTCGGCTTTGACAATGCTGTTAGTGAAGCACAAAAAGATGCCCAGGTTACTGTAACTAAATATATAAACGAGCTTTCCATAGACGACATTTCTGCTGAAAACTTAAAAAAGTCAATTACTAACGGCAACACCTTTTCAAACTTTACGCTTAGAGATTACCAAGGCGCTGAAATATTTAGTATCAATTCGTCGTCAGAGCTACCAGCGTTCGCAGAGTTTATTCAGTCTCAATTTAATTCTTTACGCCCACAATTTGCAGTAAATGATGCGGCAGACGTCAAAGTAGAGTTTACACTCAACATCCGACAGTTAGCCGAACAAGTTCAAACCGCCCTCTTTATAGTTATACTTATTTCTGCCGTGTTGGTGATCATCCCTATTATTTTACTTAAGTCGATTTTTTATCAGCTTAATAAAAATATCAGCACCACCGTTTCTGATATTATTGATATATATATTAATCAAAACCAAATTGATAATGACCTGCAAACAGCCCTTGATAGCTCTAGCCTTAAAAAATTAGGCAAAGACTTGGTGCCCAGCTTTAATCGGTTATCGCATTTTTTAAAGTCGAAAAGCCAAGATATACAAAATGCAGCAATGAGCATAAAACAAGAAGCCTACAAAGATGTCATTACCTCTTTAGGTAACCGCAATATGTTTGTTGAGTATTACGAAAAACACATTGAAAATTGCGAGCAAAGTACGTTTGGTTCGTTAGCTATGGTGCGCTGTAGCGAGTTACAAGCAATTAACCAAAGCCGTGGCTACCAAAAAGGTGACGAGTACGTAAGGGGTGTTGCTGATATAATTAAACACTTAAGTGGTACTTATACAGGCAGCCAATTGTTTAGGCTAAACAGCTCAGACTTTGCAGTTATTTTACCTCACACCCCTCTTAAAGAAGCTGAGCGTTTTGGTGAAAACTTACAGTCTCGTTTTACTCAATATCAACAAAACCAAGAACTAAGCTCTGTGGCTAATACTGGCATTGTGGGTTATGAAAAAGGCAAACCATTAGGCGAGCTACTTTCGGTGGTTGATAACGCAATGAGTATGGCCCAGTCTAAACAAACTAATGCGTGGCATGTACAACGCGAAACCGACTTAGTTAATAATGTAAGCGCAGGCTTTGGTAATCAAAACTGGCGTAAAGTAATAAATGAAGTTATTGAGTCAAAACGTGTGCATTTAGTCATGCAAAATATAATGCCCCTAGGGAAAAGTATTAAGGCGTACGCCGAAATTCAGGTGAGGTTTAAAACTGAAGATAACCAAATGCTTCCTACAGCGTCGTTTTTAGCTATGGCCGAAAAACTCGATATGGCAATTGAAATTGACCGCCTTATTATTGATTCATCGCTTGAAAAAGTAAAAAGCCGTAATTTGTCTGAAAAGTTTTTTGGTTTAAATGTAACGGCCTCAAGTGCACATAACGACCAATTTGTTATTTGGTTAGAACGCCGCCTATTAAAAGACACTCACATAGCCTCTAAACTCATTTTTGAAGTAAGCGAATTTGGTTTACAACAAAACATTAAAGCCAGTAAGCGCTTTATTGATATGATTCACCGAGTAGGTGCACGTATTACTGTTGAGCGATTTGGTGTTGGTTTAACGTCGTTCAAATTTTTCCGAGACCTAAAGCCTGACTTTATAAAAATGGATGCCAGTTACACTCGCGGCTTAGAGGACGACAAAAACAATCAATACTTTATGCGTTTAATGGTAGACTTAGCACACAGAATTGGGGTGAGTGTATTCGCCGAAGGTGTAGAGAGCCAAGAAGAAAAACACATAATAGAAACTTTGTGTTTAGATGGCGTACAAGGCTATTACATAGAAAAACCGAAAGATATTTAATCCCTCATTAAAAAGAGAGCACTCGTTGCTCTTTTTTGTTTTTGTAACCACTTTAATTAACACCTACCCTATTTATAGCAATAACTTACATTAACGTACTTGATGTAGCGACCTATTTGGGGGCAATTAAATCTGGCCTACATTTAGCCAAATCATTTCATGTAATAACTCACTATTGAAAGTTTAAAGCGGTTAACCTTAGGTTTAACCCTTCAAATTGATCAAGTATTTTGCTTATCAGTATTGGCCTATTGTGATCATTATGACTCTTGAATTAGTATCGATAAAGTCATCTTGTTAGAGCAAAAAACACATCTACATCATCGTATTATTACATCAGTACTGCTGCTGGTTAATTTAATAGTGATTATTTAAATGATAATCACTGCACATGTTGTTAATCAGGGCAGAAAAAAGGATAATACACGGGATTTTAAAAGCGCGAGGCTCGCATGACTGAATATGTATTGTTATTGATTGGAACCGTTCTAGTTAATAACTTTGTGTTAGTACAATTTTTAGGCTTATGTCCATTTATGGGTGTATCGGGGAAACTTGATACGGCAATTGGCATGTCTTTAGCTACCACCTTTGTACTCACACTTGCTTCAGTAACTAGTTACTTGGTGAACCAGTATATTTTAATCCCTTTGGATATAGAATTTTTACGCACCATGAGCTTTATACTAGTGATTGCTGTTGTGGTGCAATTTACCGAAATGGTGGTGCGTAAAACCAGCCCTACCCTTTATCGTTTACTCGGCATTTTTTTACCACTTATTACTACCAACTGTGCCGTACTAGGTGTTGCTTTGCTTAATATAAAAGAAGATCACTCTTTTTTACAATCAGCTGTATACGGTTTTGGCGCTGCTGTTGGATTTTCGTTGGTGCTAGTATTATTTGCAGCACTTCGTGAACGCCTTGCCGCTGCTGATGTACCAACACCTTTTAAAGGTGCCTCAATTGCTATGATAACCGCCGGTTTGATGTCAATGGCGTTTATGGGTTTTACCGGATTAGTGAAATTTTAATATGACCTTGTTTTATGCCTTAATTGCGCTTGGCTCACTCGCGCTGGTTTTTGGGTTAATTTTAGGCTTTGCTGCAATACGCTTTCGCGTAGAAAGTAACCCTATTGTAGAGCAAATTGATACCATTTTACCACAAACACAATGTGGCCAATGTGGGTACCCGGGATGTCGCCCCTATGCTGAAGCCATCGCTAACGGCGATGAAATTAATAAGTGCCCGCCTGGCGGTGAAGCCACAATGAAAAAGCTTGCTGGCCTAATGGGCGTTGATGAAAAGCCACTGGCCGGCGGAGAGCAAGCCGAACCAATTAAAACCGTTGCATACATACGTGAAGATGAATGTATTGGCTGCACAAAATGTATTCAAGCATGCCCTGTAGACGCCATTGTCGGTGCTACTCGCCAAATGCATACCGTTTTAATCGACGAATGCACTGGTTGCGATTTATGTGTTGAGCCCTGCCCTGTAGATTGTATTGATATGCTGCCGGTTGCTGAAACAAAACAAAACTGGAAATGGCAGTTAGATGCTATTCCTGTTACCCAAATAGATTAGAGGTTTGAGTGGATAAGTTACTTGAACAAATACAAAAAGGCACCGTTTGGCAATTTCCAGGCGGCGTGCATCCACCACAGCAAAAATCACTTTCTAACGGTGCAGATATTGCTCGCCTTCCTCTGCCTGACAAACTTGTGGTTGCGCTAAAGCAACACATTGGCGCCAACGGTAAATTACTTGTAGAAAAAGGCCAACGTGTACTTAAAGGCCAAGCATTAACAGAACCCGTTGCTAACTGGTCTGTACCAGTACATGCTCCTAGCTCGGGTATTATTACAGAAATAGCACCTAAACCTTCAGCTCACCCGTCTGCACTACCTGAGTTGAGTATCGTTATTGAGCCTGATGGTAAAGACGAATGGTGCACACTTAAGCCTGTAAACGAGCCAAAATCACTTACTCACCAAGAACTTGTAGATATCATTCATCAAGCGGGTATTAGTGGTATGGGGGGCGCAGGTTTTCCTACTTATATAAAAGCCGATACTAAACAATCTATCGACTTCTTTATTGTTAACGCTGTTGAATGTGAACCATACATAACCGCCGACGACACGCTCATGCGTGAGCACGCTGCAGAAATTATCCAAGGGGTTGAATTAATGCAGCAACTGTTAAATCCAACAGTTTGCATTGTGGGTATAGAAGACAATAAGCCAGAAGCTATTGCAGCAATGACTAAAGCGGCTGAACATAACAATAAAATTATTGTTCAAACCGTGCCAACAGTTTACCCCTCAGGTGGCGAAAAACAACTTATAAAATTGCTAACTAACCGTGAAGTACCCAGTATGGGGATACCTGCTGATATTGGTGTACTTATGCATAACACGGGTACACTTTATGCTGTGCAGCAAGCTGTTTACGAAGGCAAGCCACTTATAGAACGAGTGGTGACCGTAACGGGTAACACCATACACAAACCGGGTAATGTATGGGCTTTATTAGGCACAGAAATAAAACACTTGCTCGATTGCCAAGGCTTTTCACCAGTCCCACAGCAACGCGTTGTAATGGGCGGCCCAATGATGGGCTTTACATTACCCACCGTGCGTATTGGTGTCATTAAAACGACAAACTGTATTTTAGCGCCCGACCACAAAGAACTTGCAGAGCCAGGCCCTGAAAAAGCCTGTATACGTTGTAGTGCCTGCGCAGACGCCTGCCCAGCTTCGTTATTACCCCAACAACTACAGTGGTTTGCAAAGTCTAAAGAGTACGACAAACTCCAAGAGCATAACTTGTTTGATTGTATTGAATGTGGAGCCTGTGCATATGTTTGCCCGAGTGAGATCCCGCTTGTTCAATACTACCGCGTAGCCAAAGTTGAAATAAAAGAACAACAAGCTGAAAAAATAAAAGCTGATAGAGCAAAAGAGCGTTTCGATGCACGTAAAGAACGCTTAGACCGTGAGCAAGAAGAGCGTAAAAACCGCCATAAGCGTAAGCCACCAGCTAAGTCTGATGATGAAAAGCAAAAAGTAGCCGATGCACTTGCTCGAGTTAAAAATAAATCGAGCAATGGCAATGAAAAGTCAGCAGTCGCTGCGGCCATAGCTCGCGCTAAAGCAAAAAAACGTGAAGGTCAAAACTCAGAGATTGAGCCAGATAATAGTGAAGTAGCTAAAGAGCGAGCACTGCGTAAAGAGCAAGCTCGCAAATACAAAGAACAAAAAGAGCATTCTGAAGATACAGCGCCCCTTGATGACAAAAAGTCTGCAGTCGCCGCCGCGATTGCACGCGCTAAAGCTAAAAAAGCGGCACAATCACAAGATGGACAAGCTAATACCAATGATACTGAAACAGCCATGCCTGTTGATGATAAAAAGGCGGCTGTAGCCGCTGCGATTGCCCGTGCTAAAGCTAAGAAGGCTGTAAAAGCCACCGAGACGCAAAACGAATCTGAAAAGCACCCAGATGCAGACGCACCGGTTGATGACAAAAAAGCGGCTGTAGCCGCTGCCATTACCCGTGCTAAAGCTAAAAAGGCTGTAAAAACCACCGAGACTCAAAACGAATCTGAAAAGCATGCCGATACAGACGCACCGGTTGATGACAAAAAAGCGGCAGTAGCCGCCGCCATTGCCCGTGCTAAAGCTAAAAAGGCTGCAAAAGCCGCAGAGACGCAAAACGAACCTGAAAAGCATGCAAATACTGACACACCGGTTGATGACAAAAAAGCGACTGTAGCGACTGCCATTGCCCGTGCTAAAGCTAAAAAGGCTGCAAAAGCCGCTGAAACGCACAACGAAACAGAAGAGCAACCAGCACAAACAAGTGAAGATAAGAAAAAAGCCGCTATTGCCGCCGCCGTTGCTCGTGCCAAAGCAAAAAAGTTACAAAAAGAAGGAAATGATCAGTCATGAAATTAACCATGGCCAGTTCGCCGCATAATCATAGCCATAAATCGGTTACTCGGTTAATGCTAACCGTTATTGCTGCGTGTATTCCTGGACTTGTTGCCCAAATACTTTTTTTTGGTAGCGGCGTACTTATTCAGCTTGTACTCGCTTTAGTGGCAGTCACTGTTTTTGAAGCTGCAGTAATGCTGATACGTAAGCGAGCAGTATGGCCAGCACTCAGTGATGGTAGTGCATGGTTAACCGCCGTTTTATTAGCCCTAAGCATACCGCCATTAGCACCTTGGTGGATTGTAATTATTGGTTGTTTATTTTCCATTGTTATTGTTAAGCAACTTTATGGTGGTCTTGGGTTTAACTTATTTAACCCAGCAATGGCAGCTTATGTTTTACTCCTCGTGTCGTTTCCTGTGCAAATGACAGCGTGGTTACCTGTAACAGATCTAGCCAATAATCCCATAGGCTTTACAGAACAACTACGTCTTATATTCACGGACTTTACCTCTATTGGTTATAGTTTAGACCAAGTACGTGCTGGTATAGATGGCACTACAATGGCAACGCCCCTAGACACTATTAAAACAGATGTAGCTCATGGTTTAACAGTGAGCGAAAGCATGCAAAAGCCTATTTTTAACGAATGGGCAGGCCAAGGTTGGATGTGGGTTAACCTTGGCTTTTTAGCTGGCGGCTTGTATTTACTAAAAGAAAAAGTAATTAACTGGCATATTCCTGTCAGTTTTATTGGCAGCTTAGCTTTATGCAGTGCAATTGGTTACATAGCAGCGCCTGGCACAGAGCCGGGTACGGTATTTCACTTATTAAGTGGCGCAACTATGATGGGTGCCTTTTTTATTGCAACAGACCCCGTGTCGGCCTCAACCACAAATAAAGGTCGCTTGATTTACGGCGCACTAATTGGGTTATTTGTTTATTTAATTCGTACATTTGGCGGTTTCCCTGATGCGGTTGCCTTTGCAGTACTTCTGCTAAATATTGCCGTACCCCTTATTGACTATTACACACAGCCACGTACTTATGGCCATGGAGCGGTAAAATGATTGTTTCATCTATGGCAAAAAATGGCGCTATTTTAACCGCCTTTGCCCTGGTAACTACCGGGCTAGTGGCAACTATTGATGCATTAACAGCTGATAAAATTGCAGAGCAAGAGCAACTATATCTCACATCACAATTGCACGAAGTACTTGATCCAACTACCTACGACAATGACTTATCCAAAGACTGTATCGTTATTACGGATGAGCGGCTAGGGCCATACAATACGCAAGTTATTTACCGAGCACGAAAAAATAACCAACCCGTCGCCCTCGTTGTTAGGCATGTAACACCAAACGGATATAGCGGTGATATAAAGCTGTTAACCGCCATATTACGCGATGGAACCATAGCAGGTGTGCGTACGACTAAACACGAAGAAACACCGGGATTAGGCGATAAAATAGAAGTTAAAAAGTCATCATGGATCACCACATTTAAAGGCTTAACGGTGCACAGTGAAGACGATAACCGCTGGGCTGTAAAAAAAGACGGCGGCCAATTTGATCAATTCACTGGAGCAACTATTACACCTCGTGCAGTTGTAAATTCAGTTAAAAACGCCGTATTATTTGCGCAAAATGAGTTTGATACTATTTTTACAACCCCAAGTAGTCGGTGTGAAGAGGTAACGCAATGAGTGAATTAAAAACACTGTATAAAGATGGAATGTGGGTAAACAACCCTGCGCTTGTACAACTTTTAGGGCTTTGCCCGTTGCTTGCTGTAACGTCAACGGTTACCAACGCACTAGGCTTGGGGCTTGCAACACTTCTGGTATTAATTGGATCTAATGTTAGCGTATCAATTGTAAGAAACTGGGTACCAAAAGATATTCGTATCCCTGTTTTTGTCATGATCATTGCAGGCTTTGTAACCATCGTTCAGTTACTGATGAACGCCTACACATTTGGGCTTTATCAATCGCTGGGCATATTTATTCCACTAATTGTAACTAACTGCGCAATTATAGGCCGCGCCGAAGCGTACGCCTCAAAAAATCCAATTCATTTATCTGCCTTTGACGGATTAATGATGGGACTTGGATTTATGCTTGTACTCGTTGTACTGGGTGCGATGCGAGAACTTATAGGCCAAGGTACGTTATTCGACAGCGCCGATTTATTACTTGGCCCTTGGGCACAAAGCTTACGCATTGAAGTGTTTAACTTTGACAATCAGTTTTTGCTTGCTATTTTACCACCTGGCGCATTTTTGGGGCTTGGGTTACTCATAGCCGCTAAAAATATGATTGATGCACAAATAAAATCAAAACAAACTGCACCACCAGAAGCCGAAAAAGGCCCTCGTGCACGTGTTACCAGCTTAACTTAAGGGGAAACGTACTACTTTCAATAGTAAGTACGTTTAAGTTATATGAATAAAGAAAAACGCTATCAAATACTTACACGCTTACGCGATAACAACCCAAACCCAGAAACAGAACTTGAATACTCAAGTCCGTTTGAGTTGCTTGTTGCTGTTACACTTTCAGCACAAGCTACCGATGTTGGTGTTAACAAAGCCACCCGAAAACTATTCCCTGTAGCAAATACACCACAAGCTATATTAGATATTGGCCATGATACACTTCGCGATTACATAAAAACCATTGGTCTATTTAATTCAAAAGCTGCCAATGTTTATAAAATGTGCCAAATACTGGTTGATCAACATAACAGCATCGTACCTGAAAACCGAGAAGCGCTAGAGGCCCTACCCGGTGTTGGTCGAAAAACAGCAAACGTTGTACTCAACACAGCCTTTGGCTGGCTAAAGGATAATGAAGGTAGATACTTTTTAGCAGTAGATACTCACATCCAACGTCTTGCAAACCGTTCGGGTTACGCTAAAGGTAAAACTGTTGAGCAGACAGAACAGGCCATAATTAAAAATACGCCAAATAAAAAAGAGTTTATGTTTAACCTCCATCATTGGTTTATTTTACATGGGCGCTATACGTGTACAGCGAGAAAACCAAAATGTGGAAGCTGTATAATCGAGGATTTGTGTGACTATAAAGAGAAAACTGAGTCATAGCTAAGAGTAGTTACTTTTTAGTTAGTATAAACCTTTTAACAGCCACATTTTTTAGTTTCCATTTAATAAGTTGGCTATTTGGTTCTCATATGAGCCTTTATTAGGCCAGCACCAGTTAAATTGAAAATTTGCGTTAACTTAAGAATAATTTGAATTTAAGCAAGGTGTTGCAATTAGATTATGATTTATTAATTAGAGCCCAGCTTAAACCTAAAATTTAAATACAGAATTCATTGGAAGCTATTTCTGGTTTGTGCCAAAAGCAGCCCTTGAGTGACTTAGTGATAAAGGCTGCAATGATACGATTGCTGACATTTCACTATTTCTTTTTATGCCTTCTCATTGCCATTAATAGACTGTCATTTAGCTATCGCAACAACTTTGACCTTCTTGAATTGGCGGGCATTTCACTGTTCCATAAGAGCAATATACGCAACAATCGCCTTTCAAAGGCTTTAGGAGAACTTTGCAAGATTCACATTCATAATACCACTGGCAAGCGTTGGTTGGCATTTCTTCAGTTTTACTGAAGCCACACTCAGGGCAAGTAATGGTAGAATTTAACTCTATACTTTGCATGTTTGCTCCTTCAAAGGTTTAACAATGTTAAATACGGACATTACAATCATCAAACAAATACCTACATAAAACAAATAAGTGCTCCATTCGTATTGCCATAGTGGATAGAGGGTTAACAAAACCGCTATAGGGCCAATAACCCCAAGAATACCTCTCGCATGATTTTGGTTTTTATACCAGTTATACAAATTTACCAACAATGCCAGAGTTGCAAATATAGGTAACAAGGTATTTACAGCAATTCCCTCAAAGTGAGAGAGAAAGCCTAATCCTAATGCTGATGCTAACGAGCCGAGTGCGGGGAAGCACCCCGTACAACTAAGAGCCGCAAGCCAAACACCACCTGAGCTAACTTTATCTAAAATCTTATTAATCATTTTTAACGTCTAACATTATTTGAATGATTTGAGTATGAACTCCGTAGGTAGGTACGGAGTCAATACTATTTTAGCGAATCGATTATTGGGCAGTGGGATTGATCGTTATTGTTGCGGCATGAATTAGTCATTTCTTTTATGACGACTTCTAAGCGTTGAAGGTCAGCTATCTTATTTTGAATTACGTTCAATTTCAGCAAGCCTAGGGATTCTACTTTGGCACAATCGCCATCCATTGACATCAATGAAGCCACTTCTTTTAGAGTAAAGCCAAGTGCTTTGGCCTTACAGATGAATTGTAATTGTTTGGTGATTGAGTCGTCATAGACACGATAACCATTTTGAGGTTTTTGAGGCTGTTTTATCAAGCCTTCCCGCTCATAAAACCGTATAGTTTCTACGCCTATATCAAGTTCTTTAGCCAACTTGCCTATTGTTTTCATCGTCCAACCATAAAATCAACTTTAATCATGACATTAGTATATCAATACGAAGTAAAATTGCTCGAACTACAATGACTGGTTTTCGCTCTTTTGAGGCATTCGCCTCAACACGTTTTGGGGCAAAGGTGAGTTATATTGATAAATCGTCGATGGACATAAATGAGTTAGAGCCGAAGGACGGCTCTGTGCCATAAGCCGACCTTGAGACACATAAAGATTAAGACTGCAAAGATACGAAAGCGGAAGTTAGCTTTGGCCTGTTTAACGACAAATATTCCGACAAAGCAGTCATGACTATTAGCTTATTGTTAAATCTAATCTTTCTTTTCGTTCATCTACTCAATAACCCCACGCTAAACGTGACTTTAGCGTGGGGTTAGAGTTCACAGTCATTTTATCTGGATAGCTCTTTTATTTTTTTCTCTGAAAACCAGCGATATAAAACAGGTAAAACAAATAATGTTAACAGTGTTGCAGTTACCAAGCCGCCAACAATAACACTCGCTAAGGGGCGCTGTATTTCTGCACCAACACCATTAGACATTAACATCGGTATCAAACCTAAAGCTGATGTTATAGCAGTCATAAGTACAGGTCTTAATCTTGAAGTAGCGCCTTCAAAAACGGCTTTAGATGCTTCTAGACCGTCTTTAATACGTTGGTTGATACTTTCTACCATAACGACCCCATTCAATACCGCTACACCAAATAAGGTAATAAAGCCAACGGAGCTTGGTACAGACAAGTATTGTCCAGATAAATATAAGGAGAAAACTCCGCCAATTACAGCAAGCGGCACGTTGACCAATATCAGCATAGCTTGACCAACAGAACCAAAGGCAAAGTAAAGTAGTAGTGCGATTAGTGCTAACGATAAAGGTACAACTATAGCTAACCTATTTTGAGCACGTTTTTGACTTTCGAACTGGCCGCCAATCGAAACAGAATAACCTGAAGGTAAGTCAACCTTTTCAGCAATTACCGTTCTGATATCGGCAACCACGCTTCCCATATCTCGATTTTGTACATTTGCTTGGATAACGACTCTTCGTTGTACATCATCGCGTCTAACTTGTGGTGGGCCTGACTCAAATGAGACTGAGGCTACGTCACCCAGTCGCACCCAAGCACCAGTAGGTGATTGAAGCCGAATATCAGCAATAGCTTCTTTGTTACTTCGGTACTCTTCCTCTATGCGAACGTAAATATCATAACGTTCATTACCATTGATTATTTGTCCGGCTTCAACACCACCAATACCATCACGCACAACCTCCATTATGTCACTCACAGACAATCCAAAGCGCGATAGTTCTTGCCTGTTAGGACTTATCACCAATTGCGCTTCACCAGCAATTTGCTCCAATGCAACATCCCTTGCACCTTCAATGTTTTTAATTGCTGTTTCTATTTCTTGACCTTTAGCCGCCAGTACCTCAAGTTCAGGCCCAAACAACTTTATCGCCAACTGAGCCTTAACACCAGATAGTAGCTCATCGACACGAGTCGCAATAGGTTGAGAAAAGTTGAGTAGCAACCCAGGGAATTCTTCTAAAGATCTCTCCATTTTTCCTTGAAGTTCATATCGATTAGATGCACTGGTCCACTCAGAAACAGGCTTCAACCCTATGTAAATTTCGATGTTATTCACAGGCTCTGGGTCTCCACCTATTTCTGCTCGACCAATTCGGCTTAATGCATAGGTTACTTCAGGGAAAGCCATTAGTTTTTCTTCTAGAATTGGTGCCACAGTGAGCGCGGTATCTAAACTGGAAGAAGGTGCAAGCGTTGCTCTTAAGTTTATCGTCCCTTCTTCTAACTCAGGTACAAATTCAGTACCAATTAATGGAACTAATGCAAAGGCAGAGAAAACTAATATAAGTGCGGCTGAAATGACTAATTTGGTGCGTTTTAGTGCGAATGTAAGCCCTTTTCTGTAGAGTTTGTCTAATGGCCTAAGAACAAAGCTTTCCCTCTCTTTTACACCTGACTTAAATAAATAAGTAGCTAAAGCGGGTACAACAAACAACGCAACCACAATAGCAGATATAACAGCTAAAATGATGCTTATTGCCATAGGTTGAAATAACTTTGCCTCAACACCTTCAAAGCTAAATAAAGGCGTAAATACGACTAAAATAATAGAAGCTGCAAAAAATACGGGACGAGCCACTTCTTTACCCGCATTTTGAAGACGTAACTTAATACCATGCTCATCTTGTTCTACATCATGTGGATCAGTATCAGCACTAGGCACTCTTTCTTTTACAGTTTTTAAATGGGTAGAGTCTGGTCTATTTAAATGCTTAAACATGTTTTCAACCATCACGACTGAACCATCAACTAGCATACCAATGGCTACGGCAATGCCACCCAATGACATAAGGTTTGCAGAAATGCCCCACCAAGCCATGATCATTAACGCGATACCAATTGAAATTGGAATAGATATTAGGACAAGGAAGGTTGCACGTATATTCATTAAAAATAGTGCTAATACAATACAGATGAAAATAAATGCTAGTAATAGTGCATCAACTACTGTATCAACGGCTTTTTCAATCAAATCAGCCTGATCATAAAATGGTTCAAAGCGAACACCTTTAGGCAATGCTTGATTAATTAATGGGATTCTTGCATTGATACCATCAATGGTGGCTTTAGTATTAGACCCCATGCGTTTTAAGACAATGCCAGAGACAACTTCACCTAAATTTTCGACTTTACCGTCTTCGGTTTTGCGCGTCATTGTGACAGCACCTTGACGAATTTCACTGCCCATTTCAACTTTAGCAATATCCGAAACCGTCACAACTGTCCCATCAACTGTTTTGACGGGAACTTGTTTGATATTACTAATACCAGCGTCACCACTTTCAAACCAACCTGCACCTCTAATAACAAGCTGCTCTTGCCCACGGTTCATATACCATCCGCCAACATTGGCATTGTTGTTATCTAGGGCACCAACAACGTCTTCTTGCGTTAGGTTATAAGAAAGAAGCTTAGATGGATCTACATTTACTTGGTACTGCCTAACAATACCTCCAAAGGAGAGTACATCAGTAACACCATCGACAGGCATAACGAGTAATTTTACTACCCAATCATTGAGACTCCTGAGTGCCATAGCATCATAGCCTGCATCTTTATCTGAAATAAGAAGGTACTGAAATACTTGGCCTAGCCCTGAGGTGTTTGGCCCCATTTCGGGTGTGCCGACACCTTCTGGTATCAGTTCTTTTGCGGCTTGAAGACGCTCAAATACAAGTTGTCTTGCAAAGTAAATGTCGGTGCCTTCTTTGAAAACAACCGTGACGCCAGACAAGCCTGTTTTAGAAATTGAGCGCACTTGTTCTACATCAGGTAAGGCATACATGACCGCTTCAATGGGGTACGTAATGAGTTGTTCAACTTCTTCAGCAGCTAGTCCTGGCGCTTCAGTATTTACAGCAACTTGAACATTAGTAACATCAGGAAAGGCATCTAAATTTAGTTTTGGTATAACCATAATTGCGCCGACAATTGTGGCAAACAGCGCAATCAAAATCAGGAGTCTATTATTAACAGACCAATCTATTATTTTATTAAACATAGTCTTGCTCCTTAGTGGTTATGCGGATCAAATCCGCCTTTAGCGATTTCAGAAGCAACAAAAAATGCGCCTTTGGTTACAATTCGCGTCCCACTATCAAGGCCAATGATTTCCCTAAAATCACCTAAGGCTCGGCCTAGTTCTACTTCTACAGCTTTAAATTCTCCAGGGTGGTCTTCGACAAATACGGTCCAATCACCATCTGCGCTGCGGATCAATGCTTCTTCTGGCACAGCCATCACTTTCTGCTTTGTGGCAAACTGAAAGTAAACTTTTACAAACATACCTGAATGAAGGTTATCATCAGCATTCTGTACCCCCAATCTAATAATTCTTGTACGAGTTACGGGATCAATTGTATGGGCTTCTTGGATAACTTTGGCATTGTAACTCTGGCCTTCTAATTTAAGTACCGCAGGAGAATCAATTGATAAATTTAGCTTTTTATTTGGAGAAACTTTTGCTTCAACCCATAGTTGTTTTTCATCAGCTAACAACATGACTGAATCCCCAGCATCAACACGTTGCCCTTGGATAAAGTCGTCTTGAAGCACGACACCTTCACGGTGCGCCGTTAATGCATATTGCCCAAATGCTTTAATGTCTTTGTTAGAAATACCATTTATTGCTTTTTCAGTTAACCCTAAAGCAATGAGCTTGCCATAGCTCGCATTGTATGTTGTTTCAGCTTGTAATAATCGACTTTCACTCACCGTCTTATTACCCAGCTTTTTTACACGTTGCCATTCGGTTGAAGCGATTAAATAGTCAGCTTGTGCTTGTGCCATTGCTTCACTAAATAATGTAACTAACTTCTGACCTATTTCTACATACTCGCCAAGCGCTGCATGGCGACTGATAATGACTGACTCTGTACGTGGTGATACCACATAACTTTTATAGCCATTAGCTTTTATTTCGCCAGGTGCATATACGGAGCTAAATTGATATTCAGGCTTAACACTTTCCACTTTAATTTTAGCAAGCGACATCTTCTTTGGATCAATAGTGATACCTTCTTCATGTTCTTCTTCTCCCTCTTTATTACCACCTTCATGGCCGTGCTCGTCATGGTCACCTTTATCTTCTTCATGTCCCTTTTCGTGTTCATGCTCATCTTGATGTTCTTTTTCTTCTTGTTTCGAAACGTTTGTGACAGAACCAGTTCCATCTGACGACTGTGCAAAAGCATCATGATTTGTAGTAAACCCAACTAACAGGCTGCTAATTACTACGGCTAAAAATTTTTTACTAATTACTGTATTCATTTTTGTAACCTATATTTTTAATAAATTTAAGATTTCGTTTTTCGCTACTGAAAAAACAAAGCGCTCAAATATCAAATTTGGATAACTGACCCATACTTAAAATGAAGGATATTTCTGCAAGCTTGAATTGATTTTCCAAACGTATTCCTGCATGAAGCCCTTCCGCACGTTGATTTAATGCAAGTAAGTAGTCAGAAGTATTAATATCACCAGCTTGCCAGCGCTTATTTAATAAGTTTTCGCTGCTATCTAATCTGCCTTTTGTCAGTTTTTGCCATTGCTCATAATATTTTCTACTGACATTAAGCGATTCATAATTAGCTTTTGCTTCAAAAGACTGCTTTCGATATACCGACTGAAAATTCGCCTCGGCTGCAATGGCTTCTGAATAAGCGGCTTTAACATTATCTGTATAGTTATTTCTGATGTTTAAAGGCATTGAAAAAGTCACACCAACCAAGTCTTCATCTCCACTTTTCCCTGCGCTAACGCCAATGGTTGGATTAGCTTTAGATTCCATAGTGGTTAGTTGAGCTTTAGATTGTTGTCCCTTCCATTTCGCTCTAGCAAGTTTAACTTTTGGATGTTCCTCAACCCACTGGGAGTTAAATGAGTAGCTTGTTGCTCCAAAAGTAAATGAAAACAAATTGGTAGTATTAGGCGTCCAATCAGGCAATAACTCCTGAACCTTTACCTCTGCATTTTTCAAAGCAATTTGAGACTCAGATATTTCACTAAAAATTTGCGACAAGTTTAAATAGACTAGCTCAGCGTCAAGTGGCTCTAGAAGTCCAGCTTTTCGTTTGTCTTCAACAATTCCAACGAGCGTTTGCAATTGCTCTTCTCTTTCTGAAAGTAACTGAGCAGCTTTTTTTGCTGCTTGCCAATTAACTAATGCAGTTAAGGCATTAGCCTTTTTAGAATCGAGTAGAGATAACAATTGTTGCTGGTTTGCATAAACATCAATTTCACCAATGGTTTTATTTGTTGATTGCTTATCCCAAAAATCTATCGTTTGACTGATACCAATAGAGTAATTATCAAAATCACCTTCTTTTTCATAGCTTGCTTCAAGCTCTGGGTTATATACGGCTTGAGTTAAGCTTTTGGCTCTATGATTACTTGCATTAAGTAACTCTTTAGCCGCAACAACTTCGGGATCTTTATTTATTTGACTATCTAGCCATGAAATACTTTTCTGTTTGCCATAAGTGGCAACTGAAAAACTCACAGCCATGCATAAAGACAGGGTTAAACCTGTATTTTTTAAAAATATATACATAAAACTTCTTAATTTTTTAATTTATAAACACGAACCCTTTATCCTTCTCATGGACAAATAGGTCATTAAAAATCAATCTAATTAAGAAATGGGTGGGCGAAGTATCGCTTCAAGGTAAGTATTTGTTTGATCAATTTGATAAGGCGTTTTATTGATAATGTTTAGTTTGCCCGTGGTATTTGAATTACTGACTAAAATCCAAGATAAGTGGCTGCCACTGCAATGACCGCAGTGATGACAATCTTTTTCATTATGCTGCTCATCACCTACATTATCATTTGAGACATTTCGATCATCTGCATGATCATGTTGAGTTTGAAGGTGCTCTATATCTATTTGGTGATTCTCAGATGTTGAGGATGCTACAGCAGTTAACGATTGTAAAACAATCGAAATAACCAAGAGCATTTTTAGTACAACATTAAGGTTCAAAGTTATCACCAGTTAAATATAGTATTTAAAATACTAGCAGAAACTATTTTCTTAAACTAGCTTTTCAATTCAGTTTCCACGCTTTTACATTAAATAATTTTTTATTTGACTCTATAGCCACTATAGATTTTATACTTATTTTAATATTATTACGGAATGTTAAATATGTCAGAAAAATGTAGTGGTCAGTGTCAATCATCTTCTACCAATGAAGATGTAAAAATTGATACACAATTAGATAACTATAGTGGCGCGTTTGTCAGTACATTTAAAGTACCTCAAATGGACTGTCCTTCAGAAGAGAGATTGATTAGGTTAGCACTTGACTCAATTGAGCCTTCAGTTGGGTTGCAATTTGATATTCCTAGCCGTTTAGTCAAGGTTTTTCATGATGAAAATTTAGATGAGATAACAAAAAAATTACAACAACTCAATCTCGGTGCAGAGTTGGCATCAACTAAAGAAAGTTGCAGCACCGAAGCTGCAAAAGCAAAAGATCTAGCCCAAAAAAATGAGATGAAAGAAGCATCAACGCTAAAATGGTTGTTAGCCATTAATGGAGTCATGTTTTTTATAGAAGTAATTGCTGGGATTATTGCGCAATCTGCTGGCCTTATTGCCGACTCATTAGATATGTTTGCTGATGCTGCTGTTTATGGTTTAGCTATATATGCTGTCGGTAAAAGCATAAGCATGAAACTTAGAGCGGCACATATATCTGGTGTACTTCAAATTATTCTAGCGCTAGGTGCTTTGAGTGAAGTCGTAAGACGCTTTATTTACGGTAGTGAACCTATCTCTTCTTTAATGATGATATTTGGTGGAATAGCACTAATCGCTAACATTGCTTGTCTGTTTTTAATATTTGGCAACAAAGAAGACGGCGCTCATATGAAAGCGAGTTGGATTTTTTCCGCAAATGACGTAATCGCAAACGTAGGTGTAATCTTAGCTGGCTTATTAGTTACAGTAACTAGCAGCCGTTATCCAGATTTAGTGATTGGTTTGATTATTGCTGTTGTCGTTTTAAACGGTGCTCGCCGCATCTTACAGCTAAAGTCTTAAGTAGAAAGTAGTTAAAAGAATGCACCCGTCATATTTTAAACCATATATATCATACGTGATAATGATTTTAATCGCGGTGCAGTCTGTGTTTTTTTCGCAAGAAGAGATTGAAGGAAACTTAATTGAAAGTTCTTTTAATATATCACTAACTGAGTCTATTACCCCGCTAAAAGCTCCTGAAAGCTCTAATTTATTTGAGGAGGGTAATAGCCAAACTTTAATTGATAATTGTAATTTTTGTTGCTGCTGTCAGTTATTTTTAAATACAGATTCTTCTTGTAATATTTTACAAGCAATAGAATATTTCCCTACCTACGCCTTAGTTTCCCCTGAGCTAAAAGGCTATATCTCGGTGCCATTCCGCCCACCTAAATACGCCTAAATTTTATAGAAAATTAAGAAAGGTCAAATGTTAATGACCTAAATATCACATATAAATTTATAGGAAAGTATACATGGCACTTAATACCTGTGTGCATCGCAAGATAGCAATTTTAAGGTGTGTAACACCTCGGCTTAAATATATCGCGTTTCTCGCTTTGTCACTTTTTACATTTAATGTTTATGCCTTTGAGAAGCAGTTAAACCTTCAAGAGGCAATTCAGTGGACGCTTAAACAAAATCCAGAACTTAAAATATTTGATTTCAAGCAAACGGCATTAATTGGACGAGAACAAATCGCAAGTTTAAATCCTGCTTATGAACTAGAGCTTGAAGCTGAGAACTTTGCAGGCTCAGGTGAATTTAATACATTCGACAGTGCTGAATTAACAGTCGCTCTATCTTCGGTTATCGAAATGGGAGATAAACGCTCAGCGCGGATTGGAATTGTTTCAAAATCAAGAACACTACTCACTGCTGAAAAAGAAGTCTCTGCGCTTAATTTAATGGCTCAAGTCACTGAGAAGTACGTGGAAGTACTTGCAGCCCAACAAAGAGTTATATTGGCAGAAAATGCTTTGAGCTTAGCACAAGAAACCTTAGAGATTGTATCTCAGCGTAACCGCGCAGGTGCTACTCCTGAGGCTGAAGTGAAACGCTCAAAAGCAGTTATTGCTCAGGCTAACCTCACCCTTCAATCTGAACAAAAGCGCTTGGAATATCTAAAGCTTTCTTTATCAGCTTACTGGGGAGAAACATCAGTGTCATTCTCTAGAGTAACTGGAGATCTGTTTCAGTTTGGCAATGATAGTGATTTTAGTAGTCTCTTTGCGAAATTAGAGAAAAACCCTGCTATTCAAGTTTATGCAAGTGAGCAGCGACTAAAAGAGGCCGAGTTACAGTTGGCTAAAACAGAGTCAACGGCCAATATCAAATGGTCTGTTGGTGTTAGGCGCTCTCAAGAAGCCAATGATACGGCACTGGTCGCTGGCTTTAGCTTACCTTTGTTTGCTGAAAAGCGAAATTCTGGCGCAATCGCTAGTGCGCTAGCAGAGCGTGACCAAGTTGCCATAGAGAAAGAGGCGACTAAGTTAAGATTTAGAAATCACTTACTACGAGCATACTCCAATAGAAAACAAGCCATATTAACAGCTAATTCATTAAAGCAGTCGGTTATCCCAATGCTTGAAGATGCACTGGAAGATACTCAAGACGCCTATCAAAAAGGTCGATATGGATATCTTGATTATGTATCGGCTAGACAAGAGCTGTTAAATGCTCGGCGAACCCTTATTGACGCGGCATCTGCTGCCCTAATTTATGGCGCAGAGATAGAAAAACTAACAAACGAAGCGCTGTCACTCTAAATAAACATCACTTTAAGTTTAATAACAATTTATTGATTCAGTGATTAACTGAATCGTTTAGGAATTCAAAATGAAAAACTATTTACTCGCACTATTGATTTTTATTGGGTATCTATCACCCATTCAAAGTGTTATCGCTAGTGAAGATGAACATGAAGGCGAAGAAGGCATTAGCAAAATAAACAATAACATGGCAAAAAGGCTTGGTGTTGAAACAGCCTATTTAGCTTCAAAAACGTTGAACCAAACTATCCCTGTATACGGCTCTACGACGATAGGCGCTGAACAATTATTTCAAGTTAGCGCTAGATATAACGGCGTTATAAAGACAATAAACTTCACTGTTGGTGATACGGTAAAAAAAGGCGATCTATTAGCCGTTATTGAATCTAATGAGAGCTTAAATACTTATAAAATAACATCGCCTGTTTCTGGGACTGTTTTACAGCGAAATGGAAATATTGGCGGTATCACGCAAAACACTAGCTTGTTTGAAATCGTCAAATTTGACACCTTGTGGGCTGAATTTAAGGTGTTTACCAGCCAATATAATCAAATCAAAGTCGGTCAGCATGTTGATATTGAGCAAGGTGAACACGCATTCAGTTCAGTCATCACTAATATTATTCCAGCTAAAGATCAGCCTTATGTTTTAGCACGGGTACGATTAAACAACACTGAGTTAAAGCTAACGTCAGGTCAATTATTAAAAGGCAACGTGAAGATAAACCAATTTGAGGTGGATTTAGCGGTCGAGAAAGTTGCCATACAAGAGCTAGGTGGACAATTAGGTGTCTTTGTAAAAGAAAATGAAGAGTACGAGTTTGCACCACTTGTCCTTGGTCGTTCAGACAAAAACTATATCGAGGTCATTGATGGCCTCAGTAAAGACGCTGAATATGTAAACAAAAACAGTTATCTGATTAAAGCAGATATCTTGAAATCTGAAGTAGAAGACGACGATTAGGAGACGCAATATGATTGAATCAATTTTGCGTCTTGCAATAAATAGGCGCTATTTAGTATTAAGCTTGCTGATGGTAATCATCGGCGTTGGTATGTGGAGTTATCAAAAACTTCCCATTGATGCTGTTCCAGATATAACAAACGTACAGGTACAAATAAATACCTCTGCCCCCGGTTATTCACCTTTAGAAGCGGAGCAAAGGGTAACTTTTCCAGTAGAAAACGCATTAGCTGGACTACCAAAGCTGTCTCACACCCGCTCTCTTTCAAGATATGGTTTATCCCAGGTGACCGTTATCTTTGAAGAGGGAACCGATATTTATTTCGCACGCAACTTAATCAATGCAAGATTAGCTGCGATAAAAGGCGTTATTCCCTCTGGCTTAGAGCCAGAGATGGGTCCTATTTCCACAGGGCTTGGTGAAATATTTATGTATACCGTACAAGCTTCTCCTGACGCTAAAATGCCTAATGGAGAGCCTTATACCGCTATTGCCTTAAGAGAAATACAAGACTGGATCATTAAACCGCAATTGGCTCAAGTTAAAGGCGTCATTGAGGTCAACAGCATCGGCGGCTATAACAAGCAGTATCATATAACGCCGAAACCCGAAAAATTACTTTTTCATCAGGTAAGCTTTGAAGACGTTTCTGATGCATTACGTAAAAATAATGATAACCGTGGCGCGGGTTATATTGAGCAAAACGGACAACAAGTGTTAGTGCGCTCCATCGGGCAACTTGCGACAATGGATGAAATCCTCAATGTCATCATCAAAAAGAACGATGGTATTCCTGTAAAAATAAGTGATGTTGCCAATGTTGCTATAGGCAAAGAACTTAGAACAGGGGCTGCTACTCGTAATGGCATTGAGACAGTGCTTGGTACAACCATGATGCTGATTGGTGAGAATTCTCGCACCGTTGCTTTAGAAGTGGAACATAAGCTCAGCGAAATACAAAAATCTCTGCCAAAGGGCATTACCGCAGAGCCTGTTTACGACAGAACAACGTTAGTAGATAAAGCGATTGCAACCGTTACCAAAAACCTCGTTGAAGGTGCGCTTTTAGTTATTGTTGTGTTATTTATTCTACTTGGAAATTTACGTGCAGCTCTCATTACCGCTGCTGTTATCCCTATTTCCATGTTAATGACAATCACAGGTATGGTGCAAGCAGGAGTATCTGCCAATTTAATGAGTCTCGGCGCATTGGACTTTGGCTTGATAGTGGACGGGGCTGTAATCATCGTTGAAAACTCTGTCCGTAGGTTAGCACAGGCCCAACACAACGGTCATAGGCAAGACTTAAGAGAACGCCTAAATACCGTTTTTGAAGCCACTTCAGAAGTGATACGTCCAAGCTTGTTTGGTGTGGCAATTATCACTGTTGTTTACATCCCCATTTTCACGCTAACTGGCGTTGAAGGGAAAATGTTCCACCCTATGGCGGCAACTGTCGTTATGGCGTTAATTTCCGCAATGATCCTTTCAGTTACACTGGTTCCTGCTGCTGTAGCTGTGTTTATGAAAGGTAAAATCAGCGAAAAAGAAAGTGTAGTTATTCGTTCAACCAAGTCTATTTATGAACCATTGTTAAAAATGGCGATGAAATTTCGTTGGATTATTGTTTCATTCTCAACGCTGTTAATGGGGTATAGCCTTTGGTTAGCAACTACGCTTGGGACAGAATTTGTTCCTCAATTAAATGAAGGTGATATTGCACTACAGGCATTAAGAATTCCATCGACTGGCCTAGAGCAATCAGTAGAAATGCAAGAAGTACTTGAGCAACGTATTAAAGCGTTTCCTGAAGTTGATAAAGTATTCTCGCGCATTGGCACACCAGAAGTAGCAACCGACCCAATGCCACCGAGTATTGCTGATATCTTTGTTATTTTAAAACCACGTAAAGAATGGGCCGAACCTTCAAAACCAAAAAGTGAATTAGTTGAAGAAATGGAAAAAGTACTGAAAAACATTCCAGGCAACAACTATGAATTCACTCAGCCTATTCAAATGCGTTTCAATGAATTGATTTCTGGCGTTAGAGCTGATGTCGGCATCAAAATATTTGGTGATGATTTGGATCGGTTATTACTTACCGCAAAAGATATTCTAAATATTGTGAAAACCGTGGATGGTGCCGCTGATGCTCGAATAGAACAGGTCACAGGTGTTCCATCTTTATCAGTAATTCCTAAACGAGAAGCGCTTGGTAGGTATGGATTGAACGTTACCGAATTGCAAGACTGGGTTGCCACTGCGATTGGCGGTGAATCTGCGGGGATCATTTATGAAGGTGACAGACGGTTTGAGTTAGTTGTTCGCCTACCAGAGCAAATAAGAACGGATATCGATAGCTTGAAGCATCTGCCGCTTCCACTTGAGAATGGTAACTATGTGCCAATTGAAGAAGTTGCAGAGCTTAAATCAGAGTCTTTACCCGCGCAGATTAGCCGAGAGAACGGAAAAAGAAGAGTTGTGGTTACCGTCAATGTTCGTGGTAGAGATTTAGGCGGTTTTGTAAAAGAAGTTAAAGCTAAAATTAATCAGGAAGGAGAAATTCCAGCAGGATACTGGCTTGATTATGGTGGAACGTTTGAACAACTAGAATCAGCAAGTAAGCGATTAAGCCTAGTTGTACCGATAACATTGGTTGTTATCCTAGGTATTTTGATTATAGCATTTGGTTCATTAAAAGATGCATTAATCATTTTCAGTGGCGTGCCTTTAGCATTAACAGGGGGCGTATTTTCACTTTATTTAAGAGACATGCCCTTATCAATTTCGGCAGGTGTCGGCTTCATTGCATTGTCAGGTGTCGCAGTATTAAATGGCTTGGTTATGTTGGCTTTTATTCGAGATCTTTGGCATGAAAAAGGCGACCTATACGTAGCGATCATTGAAGGTGCCATCATTCGTTTAAGACCTATTTTAATGACGGCACTGGTCGCAAGTTTAGGTTTTATTCCAATGGCGTTAAACACTGGAATTGGTGCAGAAGTACAACGACCACTAGCAACAGTTGTTATCGGCGGTATTGTATCTTCTACCATTTTAACTTTGTTTGTATTGCCTATTTTATATCAATGGGCGCATGGCGCTGAGAGTAACAAACAGCAATCCGACGAAATCTAAAAGCAAAAAAGCAGCTTAATTACTAAGTTATGCCTAATTAAGCTGCTTTTTATATTGTATGCTCCAAAATTTTATTGATAAAACTTACTCTGCTTCATCCCTACAATTTTCATTTAAAAACTCAAACTCTATCGTCGTATGCGATAAATGATAGGAAGATAATTTAGCTGCAACCTCTTGTTTAAGCTTAATTAATTCTTTAACGTCAAAGTTGTCACTCAGCTCAAGGTGCGCTGTTAAAACGTGACTTTCACCATCCAGTGACCAAAAATGCATATGGTGTATACCATTTACTTCAGGAAATTCAATTAATGACTGCTTAATACGCTCTTGGGTCTCTTTATCGGGTGCAGCTTGAAGAAAAAGCACCAATGTTGATTTAAGATTTTTGAAAACGTTAAATAAGATAAACAGCGTAAACCCTATTGATAATAGAGGATCTAATATCGGCAGTTCAACGAACAACAATACAATAGAGACTATAAGAACGGCAACCCAACCGAGTACATCTTCAAGTAGGTGCCATGTCAGCACTTTTTCATTTAGTGTTTCACCCGCTTTTAATTTGAATACCGCATAACCATTTACGGCAACACCGAGTATGGCTAGCCCTAACATCCCCTCAACTACAGGCATTTCAGGATTGGACAGCTTAGGTATTGCTTCAAATAAAACCCAAATAGAGCCGATAATCAAAACAATACTATTTACCAATGCACCAAAAAGTGTAAGTCGGCGATAACCATAGCTGAATTTGTCTGATGCTTCTTTATCTGAAAAACGACTTAAAATCCACGCAAAACCTATTGAAAGACTATCACCAAGATCGTGAACGGCATCCGCCATTATCGCCGTACTGTTTGTGAGCCAACCACCTATAAATTCGATAATGGTAAATATCACATTAAGGAAAAATGCCCAACCAATCCGGTCGTCTTTACCATGCTGATGACTGTGACTATGGTTGTGCATTTTGTACCTCCAGTACTTTTTTATTTCTTATTTTTGATACATTCATATTAATCAAATGTCGGATCACTCGTTGATACAACCAACGTTTTACACCTGATAGATTAGTACCTTTTTCGAGATAGAACTTATCTGGTGAATCATAAAGCCCAAAGTCGTCATGAATACCTTCTTTTTGAATATAGGTATCCTCTCCACGCCAATCCGTACCGGGTGAAGATAAGCACTTTGTTGCAACACCATAACCACAAAACTCATCTTTTGCTTGGCTAAATTTCTGCTGTAGTGAGCTTAAGTATTGCTCATTCAATATAAAGCCCTCTAAGTTTATCCAACGCCCTTCAAAGTAAACTTCTACCCAACTATGAATGATGTATTTAGGTGCTAACCAAAATACAAGCTTGGGATAGCACCTTTTTATAGTTGCTGATCAATGGTAAAACCTTGGAAACGACACTGGATACCTAGTCCACGCAATAGTGCCATTAACAGATTACCCTTAGTATTACATTGTCCATAACCATCTGCTAGCACATCGCTTGCTGAAATATCATCACTCTTGTTATAGCCAAACATTATTTCATCTTTTACAAACTGATAAGCGGCACCAATTTTGTTGAAATTATCCAAATTTTTCCACCCTCGTTGATCGATCAGGGATTGGATATCTTTGTGTTCAAAATTAACGATATTCGTATTGTTTAAATATTTCTCAGTCATTTTTATATATCCCTTTCGTTGCATACCTATACTATAGATCCTATAGTAACTATAGAGTCAAATGTCTGGGGGAAATTGATGAAAATAGGCGAATTGTCAAAAAAATCGGGCTGTTCAATACAAACGATTAGATATTATGAAAGAGAAGGATTACTGTTAAATCCAAACCGTTCAGAAGGTAATTTCAGGCTGTATGATAGTAAAGCACTTAAACAATTGGAATTCGTAAAGCATTGTCGCAGCCTAGATATATCACTCAATGATATTAAACGTCTTATCGAATTAAAAAATAAGCCAGAAGAAAGCTGCTCTAGCGTTAATGCATTAATTGATCAGCAACTTGCACTAGTGAATAAACGTATGAAAGAATTAAGGGCGCTTAAAGCTGAATTACAACAGATGGCAAGTGCTTGTGGTTCAGACAATACAATTGAAGCGTGCGGCATCATCAAATCATTGGATAGCTAAACTAAATATAACTTTAGATTAGTAGTATTCACAAAGGCAATAATGTAAACCATTGGCAAATTAGCACAATCATTAAATTTAAATGTAGAAACCATTCGTTTTTATGAACGAGAAGGGCTGATTACACAACCTGAAAAACCAATATCTGGTTATAGACAATATGACGAAACAATAGCAGGACAACTTAGGTTTATCACAAAAGCCAAAGCGCTCGGCTTTACGTTAAGAGAAATAAAATCGCTAATGTCTATGGACAGCAACTGCACTCAAGTTGAGCTATTAAGCCGACAAAAGTTAGCAATCATTCGAGACAAAATTAATGACCTTCAACGTTTAGAGAAAGTAATTGTGGATATGACAAATACCTGTATGCAAAACGAAGATCCAACACATTGCCCCATAATTGATTCATTAAAATGATTGACTCCGTACTTATATACGGAGTTTAGAATGATGGTAATATCAACCAATAGACTTTCAAATGATAAATAAAATATTAGACAGAGTAGGCTCTAGTGGCGTTTGGCTAGCGGCACGGCCTGCTTCCCTGCATTAAGGTCACTTGCATCGGCATTAGGACTAGGCTTCTTCTCTCACTTCGAAGGAATAGCTGTAAATACGCTTTTACCTATTTTTGCATCTTTGGAACTATTGGTAAACTTATACAACTGGCACAAAAATAAAAACCATACCAGAGCTGTCTTCAGCATTCTAGGGCCTGTAGCAGTGCTATTAACGCTTTATCCTCTTTGGCTATATGATTGAAGCACATACCTATTTTACTTTGGTATTTGCTTAATGGTCGTTATGTCGGTTTTGGATATCGTAAAACCAGTAAGGGAGCAAACATGCAACGTATGGCTAATTGCCGTCGTTGAAACGATTAACGGTCAATGTCTGCTTTTCGCTCATAGCAGTCTGCCTGATGAAGTCTAAACTTATTCACTTAAACTGTGAGATCTGATATGAGCTAGTACAGCTGATATGCTATTTACGACAAAGTCGCTCGGTAATTAGAGCGACATAATCCCTTGGTAATCACACTAGTACATCATCATGTTTTTAAATTAAAGCTGTTATTTACCTAACAAACATCCAAATACCGGCAGCTATCATAAATAAGTTTTCTGTTAGAGAGATAAACCCTAGTGGTACGTTACTGTCACCGCCTACACACGCACATTTTAACTCTCGTTTATCTATATAGACTGCTTTTATCACTGAAACAGCACCAACCCCACCTATGAATAATGAAATAGGGGCAATAATATAGGCTGGTAATCCGGCTATCATTCCAATGCCAACAAATGCTTCTAAAAATGGGTAGACATAAGCGTACCTGACTACTTTCATAGCGACTAAGTCATAGGTTATAAATGAATTAGTAAAGCTAAATAAGTCTTGAAGCTTTTGTATTGCTAACACTGCCATTGTTAGGGCTACAAACAGTTCAGCGGTTTGCATTGATAATAAGCTATTATCCGATGCAAAACTAAATGCCACACTAAGCAAAAAACTAACCGAAAAAATCGCAATCACGGGCGTGTAAGTTGTACCTTCTTGGGCTGCTTGTGGCTTATTAAAGTAATCACGTAAATCGTCGTAGCCACCTATACGTTTATTATCAATAAATGCTTGAGGTGTAGTTTCTACACTGTGTTGTTTTTTAAATTCATCTGTTTGCTCTCGAGAAGTTAAAAGCTGATCATCAACTGTATATCCCTCTCGCTCTAGTAGGTCTTTTGATTTTAAACCAAACGGACAAATATGCTCATCTGTTGCCATTCTAAAAAGTTGGGCTGATTTACTCATGCTTTACTCCTTATGTTATGCGGTTTATTTATTTGAATTGAAATCTGGAACAGCTCTTAATTGTGCTTGAGCATTGGTTTGTGCAATGCCGTTTTGCTCTATATCTTTTAGGAGCCATTGCATTTCTTTTATTTCTCGCTCTTGGGCTTCAATTATATTTGTAGCAAGCTTTTGAACGCGTTTATCTTTGATTTTTGCCCTGTCACTGGTGAGTATGGCAATTGAATGATGTGGGATCATCGCCGACATCCATGAGCTATCATCAACAGTCACTTGTGAGCGAACTAAAAATAAACTTCCTGCAAATACGGCAACACTAGCAATGAGTACTGTTATATTTTTCTTTTTATCTTTATACATATTGAGCATGAAAAGTAGCATTATCACTGCCATCGTGGCTCCCATATAAAGCGCCATATAAGTACGAGTTTCACTAAAATAAACATGACTAAGTTGGTAGGTGTTCAAATACATCAATACAAACATGGTTATTGTGGATGTTGCTATCATTAAAAAAAATTTTGAATAGTGTGACATTGTATTGCTCCTTAAAAGTTTTGTATTTTGTTTTTACATGTGAGTAATTTTTACACTATCAAGCTCACAAATCAGTGTTTCCTGTTGTGTAAAATGGGTATTTAACAATTAAATCAAAAATTATGCCGTTAGGCTAAAATTGCTCGCTGGATTTACTTATGTATCTGTAGGTTTCTTCATTTGAGTTGTCAGTGAGTAGTTCAATATTATATTTGTGAAATATACCCTCCATTTCCATTCCGGGAGTGCCAATAGGCATGGCTGGTACACTTAAGCCTGTAATGTGCGGAGCGTGTTGCCCAGATAAAAACTGTTTTATATGTTTAACGGGAACATGACCTTCAAATACAAATCCATCGGCTGACACGGCTGTATGGCATGAGCGCATATTAGGTTTTATTTGATACTGAGATTTAATCGACCCCATGTCATTAACGTTAATTGCTTTTGTTTGAATATTGTTTTCACTCAAATGAGCAATCCACTTATTACAACATCCACAATTTTTACTTTTATAAACGGTAAGCTCAATTTCAGGTTTTTCTGAATTTTCATAGATTATTGATGTTTTATGCTGTTTTTCGATACTCATTGCCGAAAATGACATAGTTAATGATAAAAAAAACGCTGAGGTAATGTAGATTACTCGCATTGTTAACTCCTTAATTAGACCAGTGAATATGAGTGATTTTCCAACCTGTATCGGTGTTTTTTAATGTGATTGATTCCATTCCCATAGACTTAATATCTTTTCCTTTGTACTTTCCTTGAGTTTTACTTCTTGAAATTGAGTAAGCTATGTCTCCATTTGTGTAAACTTGATGCTCTAGTAGTTCACTATTAACAGCACTTAAGAATTTCATATCCGCTATCATATGATGTTTCGCGTATTCATCTGCAGAACGCTCAACACTTCCGCCTTCAAAAATGATGACATCGTCGGCCAGTAATTTACGTGCAGCTTCGCGATTACCTTGTTTTAGATATGCATGAAATAGGCTGACTGTTTTTGCAGCCTCGCTATCAACATTGACAAAGGCCTTGCCTTTTTTTGAATATTTTTCATCGTCATGTGCACTAACAGTAAAAGAACTAACAGTGCTAAAAATTAGTAGCAATAAAATTTTTAAATTAAAGGATTTAATTAACATACGTTTCCCTTTTTATTAATCGTTAAATAGGCGGACCAACAAGTGTGGTAAATACACTTGTTGTAATAAGTACAAACAGGGCAATTACTATTTCAACAGTAATCGAGCGTTTTAATATACTTATATGGTGTTGTTGAGTGATTTGCGGGACTAAAAAAAGCTTATGCCATGCACCTAGTAACAGCATCGCGCTGACGAGTAACAGCTTTAATAAAATTAGTTGCCCATAATTTGATGTAAACAATGCAGAAAATGACTCTAGGTACTGCAGGAGCAGAGTTAAGCCCGAAATAAGTAGTACAAATACAATAACAATAGCGAGTTGACCAAAGTAATGCATTAACCGCTTTACTTCACTGGTAGGTAGTAAAGTGCAGCTTTTGTAAAGCGGCCACAATGACCCTAACCAGCTCGCAATGGCAATAAGGTGAAAGGTTAAAATACTTTTCACTAACCCATTTTCATTTGCACTGTGCCCAGTAAAAGTGAAGCTATAAGCGATAAACCCAAGCATGATTAGTATAACGGCAACGTTTTTATAACCTGCTACGTTATCATCTGATTCCACACTCCACATACATGCGCTAATTAGAGCAATAATGAGCGCTGGTATTCTAAACGTTGCTTGGTCACCTATGACTGATTGCCAAACAATTTCAAGCATAAAGGGGTCAAACATTCCCATAAAGCCTGATTCAGCCATTGCTCCAGCTTCTATTGGTACTTGTAAAAGTGCAGCAATACTACCTGTAACTACACACGTAATTTGCCAACGTTTTAAGAACTGATAAAAGCTAATTAAGTGATGCCCTGCAACATTGCTGTTGCCACACATAAAGCGCATTAATAAAGTGCCCGCAAGCCCTGCAATTGCGATATAGCTTGCTAGTTTTAATAATAGTAAGAGTACTGACCATTCACTTAATTGCATTATGTTGCTACTTAATGATTATGTTTGCTGTGGGTATTAGATTGTTCTTGCATCATCTTATGCGATTCACTTTTGTGTACCATAAATCTAAACGTGTCGGTCATTTTATGTCCATCACCACCCAGTGCTGTCCATTTAACCGTGTAAGTGCCTTGGACTAAGCTCGGCAATGACCAACTAAAGTCTGTGCTTGGGGTAGAGCTTGGTTTGAAATCAAAGTTTATTGATTTATTTTTTTCATCTTTGATGATGACTTTTGCTAGCCTTACTTCACCACCAAAAGTTAACGAAAGTTGCTCTGGGCTTTTCATTAACATGGCTTCTTGCGCAGGTGTTGATTGCTTGAGTGATATATGCGCTGATGCGGAAAATGTAAGTACTAAACCTAAAATAGCTACTGCAGAATTAAAAAACTTCATAATTACCTCTTATTTAAAATGATTAAAACCAAAATTTAATACCCGTAACAAATGCGGTGTTGTTGCTACTTTGTCCACTTGATGTGGCATAGTCGGCGGTATTGCCAAATTTATTGCTCCATTCAACGCCAATATAGGGCGCAAACTGGCGTGTAAATTCATAACGAACCCTAAAGCCAATCGCGCTGCTTGATAGGCCACTTCCAAGTTCGTTTTGTTTATCGTTTTTGCCATAAAGTGTAATTTCGGCTCGCGGTTGTATAATTAGCTTTTGCGTGAGTAATAGTTCGTACTCTGCCTCTAACGTAAATGCGGTATTGCCTCGCTCACCTACGTATGCTGTCATATCAAGTTCAAACCAATAAGGGGCTAAACCTTGTAAGCCAAAAGCCAACCATTGCCGATTTTCACCTTCTTTATTGTAATCAAGACGAACACCTGCTTGAGTATCCCAATATGCTGATACGGCGTGACCCCATAAAATATCGGTTTGGTTTTCTTCAATACTTCCTTCGCTGAAATCACCCTCGGTTTTAATTACCAATCGATCAAAGGTAGTGCCGTACCATGCTTGTAAGTCAAATACACCTGCGTTTGCTTGCTCGTTATATTCAAGACGATCGCCTAGTAATGCGTAAAATGGATGCTCATCAGCGAGTGTTAATCGCTCATTGCCCTCAAGCGCATATGGGCCTTCTGTTAAAGTTGTTCCCGCAGAGTAAGCATGGGGGTCTCTTGCATCTTTAGGTGCACTTCCTCCTTGTGGTTGCATCTTAGCGCTATTCATTTGTGCCATTTCACTTTGCGCTAATAAAGGGAAACTAATTAATGAAGCCCCTGTTAACATTAATAAACCTAATGATTTAGATAGTTTTAATTGTTTCATGATACGACTACCTCTCTAAACATACCGGCATCCATATGGAATAATAAATGGCAATGCCAAGCCCAGCGACCTACATCGTGAGGGGTGGTTAAAAAGCTGATTCTTTGTGCGGGTTGAACAGGTATCGTATGACGTCGCACTTGCACATCACCTTGCTCGTTTTCTAAATCACTCCACATACCATGCAAATGCATAGGGTGCGTCATCATGGTATCGTTTTGTAAAATAACTCTTAAACGTTGGTTATGCTTCATATGCACTGGCGTGCTTTTACCAAATTCTAAGCCATCAAATGACCAGCTATAACGCTCCATGTTTCCGGTTAAATGCAGCTCAATTTCAGCTTCTGGCTCTTGCTGGTTAGTGATCCCTTCAAGTGAGTGTAAATCTGCAAGTGTTAAAACACGACGACCATTTTTACGTAAACCAATACCAGGATCATCAAGATTTGTTCTAGGCATATCAACGCGCATATCAACTGAAGCTCCATACTCCGTTTTTGCATGACGCACTTTAGAGCTGGCAACCGCTAATGGGTTTTCAGACATACCATGTTTGCTATGATCCATCGCCATTGCACCGTGGCCCATAGCGCTATGATCCATTTCTTTAGAGTTCATACCTGACATGCCTGCCATACCAGCCATTGCAGAGTGCTCACCGCCGTGGGTCATATTGCCCATCATATCGGTCATCGTTAACCATTCAACAGGGTCAAGTGCAGGTACTGGCGCATCAATATTAGGCGAGCTTGATAAAGTTCCTTTTGCGTAACCAGAGCGATCCATACTTTGAGCAAAAATCGTATAGGCATCATTTTTAGGCTCAACAATTACGTCGTAGGTTTCACCAGGGCCGAATCTAAATTCATCAACTGTCACTGGTTCAACGTTTTGCCCATCTGCTTGTACAACCGTTAGTTTTAACTCGGGGATACGCACGTCAAAAAAGCTATTACTAGAGCCATTAATAAACCTTAACCTAAGCTTTTCACCGACTTTAAATAATCCACGCCAGTTTGCCATTGGAGTACTACCGTTCATTAAAAAAGTCATTGCTGATGCAGATAAATCAGCTAAATCTGTAGGATTCATTCTCATTTGATTCCACATTTTGCGGCGTTGCAAAGCATTCGAAACACCGCTATTTGAAACGTCATCAAAAAATTCTGGAACAGTGGGCTGATTGAAGTTAAATACATCACTCTGTATTTTTAATTTGCGGAACAGCGCCATTGGGTCATCATCAGTCCAATCAGATAATTGAATAACATGCTCGTTATCTGCACTAATAATATCTTTTTCTCGCGGTTCAATAATTAATGCACCGTACATGCCAGTCATTTCTTGAAAGCCACTATGTGAGTGATACCAATATGTACCGCTTTGTTGTAATTTAAATTTATAAACAAAGGTTTCGCCAGGCATAATGCCTTTAAAACTGATACCAGGTACGCCATCCATTTGATACGGTAAAATAATGCCATGCCAATGAATTGAACTCGGTACTGATAACTTATTTGTTACTCTAATAGTAACGTCATCGCCTTCTTTGAGGCGCAAGGTAGGAGCGGGTATAGATCCATTGATAGTTGTCGCCATACGTACTACGCCAGTAAAGTTAACCGGCGATTCATCTATAACCAGATCAATTACTTCGCCGCTAAGTTCGGGCACAGTGCCTGTTATTGTTCCTGCTACTAAAGATGATGCAGCATGTAATACACTCGGAAAAGCAGCAAGTACACCTCCTGCAATTAAGCCTTGAACAAATCGTCTTCGTGGTGTGCTAACCTGTTGTGATGACTTTTTAAACCCCATTTCCTTACTCCTTCATAGCAGAATATGTATTGAGTATAGAAAATAGACCTGTCTTCAACATGACGCGAACATTACAAAGTTGTAATCTTGGTGTCATGTTGCTGTAGTGACAGATACTGCATAATATTTGCAGAGGTAGTTGTTAGGACTTTAATGAAGGAATTGTATGCGCTTATTAGTTGTTGAAGATGAAGCAAAAACGGGAGATTATTTAAAACAGGGACTAAGTGAAGCTGGTTTTCAGGTTTCTTTGGCGCGCAATGGTCTTGACGGTCATCACCTAGCAATGACCGAATTATTTGATGTAATAATACTTGATGTCATGTTACCTGACGTATCCGGTTGGAAAATTTTACAGTCGCTACGTGAAGCAGATAACAAAACCCCAGTACTATTTTTATCTGCTCGCGATAGCATAGACGATAGAGTAAAGGGGCTCGAACTTGGTGCTGATGACTATTTAATAAAGCCTTTTGCTTTTGCTGAAGTTTTAGCAAGAGTACGCACTCTTATTCGCCGTGGTGCAGTACAAACAGTTGACGATATACTGATCGTTGCTGATTTAGAAATGGATATTCCAAAGCGAAAAATACAACGTGCAGGCAAGCGTATTTTATTGAGTAATAAAGAGTTTAGCTTACTTGAACTATTGTTACGGCGCGAAGGTGAAGTACTGCCACGTTCGTTAATTGCTTCTCAAGTATGGGATATGAATTTTGATAGCGACACCAATGTGATTGATGTTGCCATTCGTAGGCTAAGAGCAAAAGTTGATGATGACTTTACTATTAAATTAATTCATACAGTTCGCGGTATGGGCTATAAATTAGAGGTTGAAACTGATGGCTATTAAGTCACGGCCTTTATCACTTACGATGCGTGTTGTGTTGTTTGTGGCTGTAACCGTTATTGCGTGCTTAACTTTAGTTGCCACCTTAATAAATAGTTCGATAAAACATCATTTTTTCCAGCAAGATAGTAGTGAACTGCATGTTATTAATCAATCTATTGAATTAGTTTTAAGACAACACTATAAATCAAACCTGAAATTTAAAAATGAATTATCTAACGCTGTAGCGGGTCATCACGGTGTTTACTATCAGGTAAATACCGCAAAAGGAGATCTCATTTTTCAAAGCTCTGAACGAGATTTTAGTGATTTTGTAATGAGTGCTAAGGTTTCAACTGGCTTTAACCGTAACAACATTACCTCATGGCAAAATGATACCCACACCTACCGAGCTCTGGTGAGTAATTTAAGTACTGAGCAACAGCAATACAAAATTACTACAGCGATAGACATGAGCTTTCATTTACACTTTCTCAATCAATTTCAACAAAGTCTTTGGGCTATTATGTTTGGCTCTGCGGTACTCATTTTATTGGTGGCTTGGTTTGCTATACATCAAGGATTGAACCCTTTACGAGGTTTGAGTCAGAAAATGCATGACATCCAAACTAATAAGATGGATGTAAGGCTTGATGAAAATAAAGTGCCTATTGAGCTTGTTAATATGGTGCAGTCGTTTAACTCGATGCTCGACAGGCTCCAAGGTGAATTTATTCGTTTATCAAATTTCTCTAGTGATATTGCGCATGAGTTACGTACTCCACTAACAAATATAATCACTCAAACACAGGTTGGTTTATCTAAAAAAAGACAGTTGTTAGAGTATCAAGAATTATTGTTTTCTAATCTAGAAGAGCTGGAACGACTAACTAAGATGGTTAGTGATATGCTTTGGCTTGCAAAAACTCAGAATGGACTGGTTAAACCCGTTCAAAATACTCTAAAAAGCCATGATGAAATTGAAGCATTATTTGAGTACTTTGATGCTTTGGCTGAAGACTCATTGATTACATTTAAGAAAAAAGGTCAAAACCTTTGTTTTTATTGTGACAAATTACACTTTCGCCAATTATTATCAAACCTCCTATCCAATGCAATAAGGTATGCCCCAAAAGGCTCATCAATCACAGTAAATAGTGAAATATTTACCGCTGATAAAATATGTATTTCAGTGATTAATACTGGGGAGAGAATACCTTCTGAGCATTTACCTTATTTATTTGACCGCTTTTATCGACCCGATAAATCGCGCCAACGACACAGCGATGGAGCTGGTTTAGGGCTTGCAATAGTTAAAGCTCTAGCGCAAGCAAACGGTGGAAATATAGAGGTCAGTTCAAATAATCAAACTACCAGCTTTAAAGTTTTTCTAAATTTAGCTAAAAGCTAATTATTAAATTTAATAACCCAATGTTTGCTTGTACCTCTAGACTTCCCAGCTTTCATTAAACACCGGTTTATAAACTTAAAGTACAAAACGGAAGTAAACTTCCGGTTTCTAACCCAATATTGCTATATTTCGGAAGCAAACTTCCGTTTATAGGAATTCAAAGGTAGTTATCGGAAATATACTTCTGTTTTTGAAAGCGTTGGCCTAGATAGCTATATGAGCCATTTTTCGGGGTCTTATTTGAGCGAAAAGCGGAGGGTCGGGTAAACTCGTTTTTGGACAAAAATGAGCTAGGTTTATTGCCATCTCTTACTGCAAGTTACCTGTGATGTCGCAATCATAGAGTCTTTACATCTGGTTCAGGTCTTTTTGTTGTGGAAATGGTGTAGAAGTTTCTTATTATTAGCTTCATCCCCTATTTCTAACCTAATAAATAATGGAAATTCTGAATTAAAAAAGCTCAGTGCTTCATCAAAAAACTCTCTGTAAATAACCGAGGCTTTATTATTCTCCAATAAAGCTAATAGCCTACTTGCATTAGAATATTCATTCCCATTACCGTCTAACATAGAAAAATTAGCTCTTAGAAGCATATCACTTAACAATTGAGCTTGTACGGGGAGCACTCTTCTAACAGTAACCCCCTCATTGTTTTGCTCAACTGCTAGATGCTCTTGAGAAAAACAGTCCAGAAATAAATTTAACATCGGATATTCGCTTGGCAACGTTAGTTGCTTTTCATCAATTGTTATCGAGACGGACTTTAAGTAACCATATTCTTTTGAGTACGCAGTCGATGTTTTTGGTATTTTTGAAAATTCTGTATCGATAATTATATTAGTGGTCGGCATTAAAAAATAGTCGTTTAGAAGAATATGCCCAATGCCCCCATTGATAATCTGTTGAGGGTTTGAGATCCGTTTGGATTTTGTTAATTGCTCTTCAGTTTGCAAAATCCACCATTGTTGTTGCTCACTAATCTTAAATCTAGAAGCTATAATCAATGGTAAATCGTATAAGTCGGTATATTTTGCATATTTATCTAAAAAGTTTTTTCCTAGTTTAATTTTATCATTTTGAGTTGTTTTAACCTCAACAAGAGCAGACGTTTTGGTTGAATTACGATTTGTATCATAAACGCTATGGCTAAGGTCAAATACTGCTAAGTAGTCTGGCACTTTTAAATCATTATTTATCACAAACCCCTGTTCTAACCCATTTATTGCAAGGCAGGCTTTCATCAATTTACAAAGAAGCAGAAACTCGTCCTCCAAGAGAAGACCATCAATCCTTCGGATAACTTCTTCAATATTCTGCTCGACTAAATGTGTTTTTACATACAGTTCAAACTCGGCCTCACTCGAACAACCAAGCCTTATTGATTTGAGGATCTTTAACTGCTCAATTTGAGATAAATCTTTCAAACCGTTCATGAAATTATGCTCCTTGCTGAATTATGAGTGAGCTACCGCTTTATTTTAGTTAATACAAACAACACATTTGTTTTGAATGCAAAACTTACCGTGCACTCTTAATTAGTAAAATTTGAATTGTAACTCACTTTGGGGCAGAAACGAGTTAATCATGAATGACTGCTCATGGCACTTAGCCAAACTTCGGCAAAGAGCGAATAGCGGACATCAACGTTCACTTCAGCATTACCGAATACTGAACGGTTTTGAGCTAAAGTTTTTGCGCGGCACATGGAAAAGAACTGCGTAGAGTTTGGTGCCAGATGCAAGTCCATGCTAGGGATTTACTGCTGACTAAATAACTGATCCTAATTGTGATACACCTGCTTCAAGCCATGCTTGCCACCTGGGAACGGAGCCGCTGTGTCCATAAAGTGGTATACCTGCTCCAGTAAGTCATCCATGTTCTTACACTGATGGTTACGGGTTATCGTTTCATGCAACGCATGCCATAGCTTTTCAATTTTGTTGTGCCACGGGCTGTATACCGGTAAAAACAAGAGCTTGAACTTTGGGTTCTCATTCAGCCATTTCTGCGTTTTTTTGCTCTTATGGATGATGTAATTATCCACAATTAGCGTGATACTTTTCGCTCGCCGGTATTGCCCTTTCAGTTGCTCCAACAGCGCAATAAACAAATCACTGGTCTTGCGCTCACCACCAACATAACTGATTTGTCCTGTCTGGCTGTGCAGTGCCCCCGCCAGATAGTGTTTCTTATTCTGGCCGGGTGTAGCTACCTTACGCTGTTTACCTTTAAAGCCCCAGTCGGCACCAATCTTCGGATTCAGGTGGATATCCACCTCATCCTGATAAAACACCGGATGGTCCACGCTGCAATTTTCAAGTGCCTCCCGCATGGCTGCTAACTTAGCTTCTTTATCTGGGTCTTGGATATACAGCGTCGGTGCCGCACGACGCCAGACGATGCCGACTTGTGGCAACCACCGCCTGAGAGTTGAGCTATGAATAACGATACGGTAAAGCTTATGCAGTAGCAGTGCGAATAATTCACTACTCCAACGCGACCGCTGATAACCCAGTGTCCTGGGTACATGGTTCACCAACAGTTTTAAAACACCGCAGATAAAGCCTTTGGGCTGACTTGGTGGTCGCCCAGCACCCTTGGTTTTAAGGCCATCTATACCTGCTGCTTCATACCAGGTTACCCACCGGTTTACTGATGAACGGCCTGCTTGCAAAACACGGGCTACTTGCGACTTGGTTTCACCTTTTAGCACCAATAACACCGCATTTGCCCGGCGGCACAGGTCTTTATCTCGGGTTTTATGTACAATTTTCTTCAAGCGGCGGGTTTCTGCGCCGTATAAAAATGCTATTTTGTTCATACTCAATGCGGTTGTTGATTGGTTATGTTTGGCGACTGATCTGATCGCGCAAACCGCATTGAGTTCCCTTCCTCGGGTGATCTACTATTTGGAACAGCTATTTAGGATGCCAGCCCATACCTTTCTAATTCATATGTAACATTTTTTCTGTCGTACTGGCATCAAGATAACCAGAACTGAGCAAACAATCTCAAAGGTTGTACAAAATAACACTAAAGTTTTTTCATTAAGTTTTATTGTTATGCTCTTGTGGTGGCTTTCGCCACCACTTTATTAGTTTTCAAGTTCCACCATATCTTTCGCTGCAATGTCACCAGACACTAGCTTTACAGTTGCGAAATGATCATTCACAATTTTAGTAATTTGTACCGTTCCTACCTTTTCGATAGTGTAGGGATCTTCACCTTCACTCAATACTATTCTTTCATGGAATCTAATAACACTGTATTTTTGCCCAACCTCTGCGCCATGCTTAGCACCAATACAGATTAGAGTTCGATTATCAGAACTTTCTACTACCTGACCTCTCATCATGTATTTATGATAAAAAGTGGTATTGGAACAACCCACTAAATATAAACCGAATGTAAGCAATAAAAGAGCTTTTATATAGGGTGTTTTCATCACTGTTACCTCATTTGACTAACTAATTATCTATACACTTTTTTATGAATTCATTTGTTTTTCCGGCCAGCCCCCGAAGGTGCTTGATGACAACTCCAAGGCTTATGAACAGAGTTATCTTTGATGTTCTGATCAACAAATTTATAGTAACTTTCTTTAGTATGTGTCCACCAATCATCATGAACATCTGCGCCATACTTACGGATTACCTCCTCAATCCCATCAAGGCTTACGTTTGCGGCATCATAGGCAAGGTGTATTTCACCTTCTTTGATGTTGTAACTAACTTCATCTATACCAAAAAGCTGATCTATTTCTTTTACTAACTCGTCACAGCTTTCTTCTGTGACATTGCTAAGCTTTAGGTTTCGAACAACTAAATTTTGCTCTTTAACGCCAACTCTATGATTTAAATCGCTCATAATTTTTCTCCTAATGTTTGTGTGAATGCTGTTGATTGCTATCTTTCATTTCTTCCATTTTACGGTTCATCTGCGGCATCATGTTCCCCATCATTTCTAAATGATGTTCAGCCATCTTGATTTGTTGATGCATTGGCATTTCTTCCATGTTTTTGTGCATGGATTGCATCATCTTCATCATTGAACGGTGATGTTCAACCATCATCTGCTGTTGCTTTTCAGGATCTTTTTCAGTTTTAATGGCATGGACTTCCTTTTTCATTTCCATCATCTTTTTGTGCATTTCTCCCATGTTCTCATGTGGTATTGCCATGCCTTGATGCATATCAGCTTTGTTCGCACCTTCATGCTTATGCTCATTGTTTTGGGCAAATGAGCTAGTGGTTATAAGTAGTGAACTAATAAATAAAATTGATTTAGTTAACGTTTTCATGATTTTTACCTTCTACACTTTTATTAAAATTTGGGATCCAACTTGGTGTCGATTCCATATACCTGTGGTACTCCGAACCAAACTCAGCAATCGCTTGTGCTTCTTCGCGTTTCGCTAGCTTGACGTAAACAACGACTAAGATCGGAAACATCGCAAGTGTTGGGATTGTCGGCCACTGCAATAAAAAGCCGAACATGATTAGAATGAAAGCTACATACTGTGGGTGGCGACACCTTGCATACCATCCAGTTGTAGCCAATTGATGATGTTTTTGCGCGTGATGCAATACATTCCATGCTGAAGACAACATAAAGAAACCTGCAACAATTAACACCATACTCACTATATGAAATGGGTCCCAATGGGCATCACCTTGAAATCCAAAGAAAGTATGTAATAAATGCCCATTTCCACGCGCAAAGAAATTTACTTCTGGATAGGTCTCCGTCAGCCACCCCGACAGAAAATAGATAGTTAAAGGAAAGCCATACATTTCAGTAAATAGGGCAACAATAAAGGCAGAGAACGCGCTTAGACTTCTCCAATCAGTTGATGTTTTTGGTTTGACAAAACTAAAGGCAAAAAAGATAAAAATTGCTGAGTTCAGTATCACCATTGACCATAAGTCATAATCATATGTTTCATTCATCACTGCTCTCCTTTTTATGTGATTCCTTACGTGCCTTTTCTAACCCTTGTATGTAGCCATCGCGATAGGCTGCATTTTTATCCGTGAGTTCTTGAAAGCTCTCTTCCTTTTTTTCATCAGGCGCATGTGAATGATCGTGACCATGTTTACCATGACTGCCATGCATAAATACGTGCATCAAGGGGCATAGCAATAAAATCAAGTAGGGAAGAAATTGCAGCATATGTTGACCATGCTCAAGCACTAAGAAGTAGGTCACTGCGGCAATAAGTGCCAGTGCAGCCCAGCCTGTAGGTGTTGACCAAAAATTAGGGTGTTGATTTTTCATATTGCCCTCCTAAACGACTTTTAAGACACCGCGATACATTTGCATCTGACAGTGAAACTCATGCTCTCCCGGTGATAAGTTCAATAGGGTAATTTGAGTAATTTCATTTAATTTAAGCTGTTCGCTTATATCCAATGAAGGAATAAGCATTGTTTCAGCGCAGGGGGATTGATCTTTGCGCATAAACTTCAGAGTGACAGGTTGGCTAGCAGACACCTGAATTGAGGATGGGGAATACACACCATCCCTCACTTCAATGAGTACTTCATTACCTTGAACGATTGTTTTATTGGGTTTATATAGCCAAAACCACCAAACAATCAGCGCGATTAACATTAAGCCTAATAAGTTAATAACCATCATTGTGATTCTCCTTAATGCTCTTTTGCTTTAAAAAAGCGAAGTCGATTTGCATTTGACACTACAGTCAATGACGAAAACGCCATTGCAGCACCTGCAATTACAGGGCTAAGCAGAATGCCAAAGAAGGGATATAGAACCCCCGCAGCAAAAGGAATCCCGGCTACGTTATAGACAAACGCGCCAAACAAGTTTTGTTTGATATTTCGTAAAGTAGCTTTGCTTACCGCTATGGCATCAGCAAGGCCATGAAGTGAACCACGCATTAGGGTAATGTCAGCACTTTCGATAGCTACATCAGTCCCTGTGCCTATGGCGAAGCCAACATCGGCTAACGCTAGCGCAGGAGCATCGTTGATGCCATCTCCTGTCATACCAACAATTTCGCCGCCTTCTTGTAGCTCTTTCACCTTGTTGGCTTTATCTTCTGGCAGCACTTCAGCAAGAAACTCACTAATACCCACTTTTTTAGCTACGGCGGCAGCGGTTTCCTTGTTATCACCCGTTAACATGATGACGCGTATACCATTAGCCTGAAGCCGTTTGATAGCAGAGATTGAGTCTGACTTGATAGGATCTGCAACAGCAATGATTGCTGCAAGTTCACCATCTACAGCAAAGTACATAGGTGTTTTGGCTTCTTTGGCTAAAGACTGTGCTTGTTCAACAAAGCCTGTGAGGTCTATGCCTTTTAACTTCATTAGTTTATCGTTTCCGAAAAGCAGGGCTTTGTTGTTGCAGCTTGCTTCTACACCAAAACCCGTAATGGCGTTAAAGGCTTCAATTTTTAGTAACTCAATATCCTGATCTAACGCACTTTCAACAATCGCTTGCGCTAAAGGATGCTCTGAGCCGCTTTCTAAACTTGCTGCAAGCTGTAGTACGTCTTTTTCGTCAGTAGCTTTTGCTAAAATAATATCGGTTACCTTAGGTGCCCCTTCAGTAATAGTGCCCGTTTTATCTAAAATCATGGCAGTGATTTTAGAGGCGGTTTGCAGTGCCTCACCGTTGCGAATAAGCACTCCGGCTTCTGCTGCTTTTCCTACTCCCACCATGACAGACATGGGTGTTGCCAAGCCTAAAGCACACGGGCAGGCAATAATAAGCACAGTAGTTGCTGAAACGATGGCAAAAGCAATGGCTGGCTCAGGTCCAAAGTTAAGCCATGCTAGCGCACTTAACACAGAGGTGATCATCACGACAGGTACGAAAAAAGCTGAAATAACATCGGCCAAACGGCCAATCGGCGGTTTCGAATTTTGTGCTCGTTTCACCATATTGATGATCTGTGCAAGCGCCGTGTCTTTACCAACGCGTGTGGCTCTAAATAAAATCATGCCTGATTTGTTCAAAGTACCTGCGACAACCTCATCTTCTTCAGCTTTTTCAGCAGGCATAGGTTCGCCTGTCAGCATGGACTCATCAATAGAGGTGTGTCCTTCCAATACCACGCCATCGACGGGAATTTTTTCACCCGGTTTTACCTTCACAATATCGTTAAATAAAACCTGCTCAATACCTATCTGAACTTCTTTGTTGTCACGAACCACGGTTGCTGTTTTGGCTTGCAAGCCGATAAGACGTTTAATGGCCTCAGAGGTTTTACCTCTGGCTTTGATTTCTAATGCTAAACCTAAATCAATTAAGCCAATGATCATGGCGGTAGCTTCAAAATAAACATGCCGTGCCATCAATGGAACAGCGTCAGGTGCAAACACGACAACCATCGAATACAACCAAGCCGTGCCTGTTCCTAAAGCAATTAGGGTGTCCATATTGGCTGAATGATTTTTGAAGCTCTTCCATGCTCCTACATAGAAATGCTTGCCTGAAAAATACATAACACCAAAAGTTAAAATGCCTACAACCAACCAAGAAATTCGTTCAAGGTTTGTTTCAACCGTCATTTCTCCAACTACAATGCTGTAGATCATCAAAGGAACGCCGAGTGAAAGGGCAATAAACGTATCGCGCATTAGCTTTTTGTAATATGCAAAATCCGCAGCCTCTTTCTCATCAAGCGCATCTGTTGCTGAGCTATCATCAATTGGCTTCGCGTTATACCCCACTGACTCAACAGCTTTGATCAACTCTTTTGTTTTAGCTGTCCCATAAACTGTTACTGTCCTATCAGCAAAATTCATTTCCGCACTGACGACTCCAAGAGTTGCCTTCAACGCCCCTTCAATTTTGCCTACACAGCTAGCACACCCAGCACCTTCAATGATAAGCTGTTGGTTATGTGATACTTTCTCCAACGTATTCTCCTTACTTTTACACGAAGAGGATTGAGCTTTTGCCTGACAGCAACAGCCTGATTCAGTTTTTATATTTGTGTTAGTAGCCACCCTTTTTCCTCCTATGCTTTTTTAATTTGCTCAAAGTTTTCGATGAGATGACAAACCATGTTTGCAGTCGGTGCTTTGTCTTCCATTTCTTCCCATCGAGAAAGCGCAGAAGACATTTTTCCTCGAAGTGCCAACATTGCTTGAAACTGCTTTTCTGTTTCTTCAAGCCGCTCTTTGATCAGGCTTCTGACTAATGGGCACGCACTTTTACCATCTTCAGATTCATTAATAATTTCCTTGATATCTGCAACGGAAAAACCAAGGTTTCTGGCACTTAAAATGAATTTAAGTCTCGATACTTCTTTATTCGAGTATGACTTGTAGCCGTTCACTGACTTAGCAGGTTTTAACAATCCTAATCTGGTGTAATAGCGCACCGTATCAGCAGTCGTTCCAAGGCTTTTTGCCAGCTCCGCAACTTTCATATTCACTCCTCAGTTTTTTAGCTAAGTTTGTACTCTCATCTTCAGCTTAGACCTGTGTCTAAGACACAGGTCAAGTACTAATTCTAGTGAATAAGCTAAAAACTAATTTTTTGGTAAAAGAGAAATCTCGGTCAAAATCGACAGCATTAAGTACTGTAAATAGCAATAGTTTGAGCATGTTCATCATGCCTCCAAAAAATATTGTGCTAATTGTTCAAAACGGTTGGTAATTTAAACCAATCAGTAAATCGTTTTATTTTTGATGGGACTGGCGAAAAAAAGGCGCACTGATCCCGTGATTAGCCAATAATTGGTGGACGATAAAGTAAGAGATGGATACCAGATTTTGGTAGGGGTATACGCTGTAGAATTAGCTCAGAATGAATATTGCAAATACCTTCGTCTTGCGCTTCCACAAGATAGGCATTTAAATGAAAGCTTGTACAAAAACCGCCTTCACAACAAACACAATCACCAGCTTTACATTTTTCACAGTCTTCATCACCATGACGGTTTTTAGAATCTTGCGAATTTTCAGTGTGATAGTGACTATTGTCATTCATTGATTGATGATGCATATTTTTGCTTGGTTGTATAATATGCGTGTCGGAAGATCCATTTTGATGTTCTTCACAATTCATTGGTTTAGCAATAGCAAAGCCATGCTGCGTAAGCAACAGAGTAATTACCACTATTTTAAACCACTTGAAAAGTCCAAACATTTTAATTCCTTATTTATCACCTACAATATTAGCCACTTTATAAAAATAATTTTATGATCTTGATCAACCTTTGAACTAAAACCTAAACTTTTTACTTTTTACTTTTTACTTTTTACTTTTTACTTTTTACTTTTTACTTTTTTAAACAGCTTTAACTTCACAAGTATAAAAGGGGTGTCTAATTTATACTCATGAGATTGAAGCCAAGCATGAGCACCATTAAAAGAAATAAAAACCCTACGCTCATAACTAGGTATTGAGTAATGGATCATTTTTCCAATTGTTCAGCTTTAAGCGCAGTACTTTGCAACAATCGGTTCTATCCCGGGCACATCCAATTCCCGTTCATCAAAAGTGATAAAATGGCCTATTGTACGTCTTTCAATGGCGATGTTTTTTGCCTTGACTCTTTAACCTTAACCATTCGCCAACTTTACTTCTTAGCTGATATTCCACCTTGATAGGTATACACCAGACTGGCACCGATTGAAAACAAGAAGTAGCTTACTATTACTGCTCTTAGTTCTTTCCAAAAAAACTATTAGCTAGGCCTTTCCTAACATAACTAAAATGGTTTAAATCCCAAAAAACGAAAGCTACCATCAATATAGTTGCGGTAGCTCTCATCAAGTCAATATAGTATTTCTTCATATCAGAGCCAGAACTTGATACCTGCAACAAAAGCAGTATCACGAGTACTTTGCCCATTTAACTTCGCAAAGTCGGCTGTATTACCAAATTTATTTGTCCACTCAACGCCAACATAGGGAGCAAACTGGCGGGTAAACTCATAACGAACCCGAAAACCAATAGCACTGCTAGACAAGCCACTACCAAGGTTATTTTGGACGTCGTCCTTACCGTAAAGCGTCAACTCTGCTCGTGGTTGAACAATTAACTTTTGAGTAAGTAATAGCTCATACTCAGCTTCGATCGAAAATGCACTATTACCTTGCTCTCCTAAATACGCAGTCATATCAATTTCAAACCAGTAGGGGGCTAGACCTTGTAAACCAAAAGCTAGCCATTTGCGGTTTTCACCTTCGTTATTGTAATCAAGTCGAATACCGACTTGTGTATCCCAATAAGCAGATATTGCGTGGCCCCATAGAAAATCTGTTTGGTTCTCCTCTAAATTACCTTCGCTAAAATCTCCTTCAGTTTTGATGACTAATCTATCAAAAGTAGTGCCATACCATGCCTGAAAGTCAAAAACACCTGCGTTTGTTTGCTCATTATATTCAAGACGATCCCCTAGTAGCGCGTAAAATGAATGCTCATCTGCCAAAGTCAGTCGTTTGTCGCTACTGAGTGCATAAGGGCCTTCAGTCAAAGTTGTACCTGCTGCATAAGCATGGGGGTCTCTAGCATCTTTAGGTGCATCTCCACCTTGTGCTTGCATTTTAGAATCACCCATCTCAGTCATCTCATCTTTTGCAGATACAGATACAGATACAGATACACTTATAAGGGGCAAACCTATTAATAATAGTCTTAACGTATTGGTTAGTATTAATTTTTTCATGATACAACTACCTCTCTAAACATACCTGCATCCATGTGGAATAATAAATGGCAATGCCATGCCCAGCGACCTACGTCATGAGGTGTTGTTAAAAAACTAATTCTTTGCGCTGGTTGTACAGGGATAGTATGGCGACGAACCTGTACATCACCTTTTTCATTCTCCAAATCGCTCCACATACCATGCAGGTGCATGGGATGTGTCATCATTGTATCGTTTTGTAAAATAACTCTTAAACGTTGATTATGCTTCATGTGAACTGGCGTGCTTTTTCCAAATTCCAAGCCATCAAATGACCAGCTATAACGCTCCATGTTTCCAGTTAAATGTAATTCAATTTCAGCCTCTGGCTCTTGCTGGTTTGTAATTCCCTCAAGAGAATGTAAATCTGCAAGTGTTAAAACACGGCGTCCATTTTTACGTAAACCTATACCGGGATCATCAAGGTTTGTTCTAGGCATATCAACACGCATATCAACAGAAGCTCCATACTCTGTTTTTGCATGACGCACTTTAGTGCTAGCAACAGCTAATGGGTTTTTAGTCATTCCATGTTTACTATGATCCATTGCCATCGCTCCATGACCCATTGCACTATGATCCATTTTATTAGAATTCATGCCCGACATACCTGCCGTATCAGCCATTGTAGAATGCACACTATCATGGGTCATATTGCCCATCATATCTGTCATCGTTAACCACTCAACGGGGTCTAAAGAAGGTACTGGTGCATCAACGTTAGGTGCCATTGATAAAGTACCTTTAGCATAACCTGAGCGATCCATGCTTTGTGCAAAAATCGTATATGCATCATTTTTTGGCTCGACAAGTACATCATAAGTTTCACCGGGACCAAATCTAAATTCATCTACTGTCACAGGTTCAACATTTTGTCCATCAGCTTGTACAACTGTTAACTTCAGCTCAGGTATTCTTACATCAAAAAACGTATTGCTAGAACCGTTAATAAATCTAAGCCTAACCTTTTCGCCAGCTTTAAACATTCCACGCCAGTTTGTCAAAGGCGCACAACCATTCATTAAAAAAGTCATTGCAGATGCTGATAAGTCTGCAAGATCTGTAGGGTTCATTCTCATTTTATTCCACATTTCCCGGCGTTGTAGCGCATTTGAAACGCTGCTATTTGAAATGTCATCAAAAAACTCTGGAACAGTAGGTTGATTAAAGTTAAATACATCGCCCTGTACTTTTAACTTGCGAAACAAATCCATTGGGTCATCATCAGTCCAATCAGACAATTGGATGACATGCTCATTGTCAGCACTAATAATATCCTTTTCTCTTGGCTCAATAATTAATGCGCCGTACATACCTGTCATTTCTTGAAAGCCACTGTGTGAGTGATACCAATATGTGCCGCTTTGTTGCAGCTTAAATTTATAAACAAAGGTTTCACCCGGCATTATACCTTTAAAGCTAATACCCGGTACGCCATCCATTTGATACGGAAGAATGATCCCATGCCAATGAATTGAACTCGGCACTGATAATTTATTAGTTACCCTGATAGTAACGTCATCACCTTCTCTGAGGCGCAAGGTAGGAGCTGGTATTGAGCCATTGATTGTTGTAGCCATTCTTACAACACCTGTGAAGTTTACGGGTGACTCATCTATCACTAAATCTATTACTTCTCCACTTAGTTCGGGCGCAGTACCTGTTGAAGTTCCAGCAATCAAAGATGAAGCTGCATGAAGAACACTTGGAAAAGCAGCTAATACACCGCCAGCAATTACACCTTGTACAAAGCGTCTACGTGGCGTAGAAACTTGATGTAATGGACTTTTAATTCTCATTTTGTACTCCGTTATTTAACCAATAAATTAATGTGACCAATGAATGTGCTTAATCTTCCATTCACCATTTTGTTTTTCCAGCACTATCGTTTCCATGCCTTGATAATCGCGTTCAACACCTTTATGAGTACCTGTAGTTTGACTACGCGACGCAGAGATAGCGGTATTTCCAAGTATCGTCACTTGATGTTCAAGTGTGTCGCTCTTCATCGCTGCTAAATACTTCATATCCGACAACATATGATGATGAGCATATTCATCAGCGCTCCTTTCAACGCGGCCTCCCTCGAAAATGGTGACATCATCCGCTAACTGCGCTCTAGCCTGTTTTTGATTGCCAGTTTCAAGTGCTTGATGAAATGCCAAAACAACTTTTGCGGCAGGGGTATCTATACCTTTAAACAAACCTTTGTCTTTGTTCTTATCACCATGAGCGTTTGCTGCGAAACTAAACGTCATTAATAAAACGAGTAATATATTTATTGTTTTCATTTTCATTCTCTCTTTTAGGTTTTAATTTGCAGGGCCAACAACACTAGTAAGCCCAGCCGTTACAGATAAAATGGCAAAAGCTACTAGCATTTCTATCGAGATAGATTTAGATAAAGCCTCTCTGCCTTGACTATTTTTAAGTTGTGGAACGAGTATTAGTTTATGTTTAGCAGCAAGTGCCAAAATAGACACTACAAGGGCCAATTTAAACAACAGTGTTTGTCCGTAACTTGAGCTTATTAGTGCATCAAGACTTCCGACCAATTGAATCACGAGCCAGAGGCCTGCTACCAACAATAGGCTCACTGTAAAACTTGCTTGTTTGCCAAAGCTTTCCATCAGCAAATGAAGTTCTGCATAACTTAGCTGATGGCAAGCCTGTTTTAGTGGCAATAACGCCCCAAACCACCATGCCATAACGAGCACATGCAAAATAAGCAAGCCTTTTTCAATTGTGCCTAACTCAGAAATATGACCCAGTAACGTGAATGAGTATGCAAGGATTAATAAACTCAACATTAAAGCGCTTTGTTTTAAGTACGAGTTCACAGCGAGTTTGAACCTTAAAGCTAAAGCGATTATTGCGGTAACTAGCCCAAGCGCTCGAAGCAAAGCTCCAGTGCCGACAGAGGAGTCCCACATAATAGCCAATATATCAGCGTCTATCGCCCCCTGAATTCCCTCTTCTGCCATTGCACCAGTACTGGCAAAGAACCAAGTAATATTAGCGATCAAAGCCATAACTATATAAGTTCTTGTCCACGTTAAATTCGCTATTACAGTATTAGTATGAGATTCATTATTCTCAAATATTTGCCTGAAAAATGTATAACCAGCAATACAGGCAAAGCCGACGTAAAATACAATTTTTGACAGTACAATGACTGTATTCCAGATATACATTTCCATATCAATCACACCGCCTATTTTAGTGAACCATAAAGCCGAAGCTATGTTTCATTTTATGACCATCGTTACCTAAGAAGGTTACATCCACAGCATAGTTTGCAGGAGCTAATTTAGGTAGTTTCCATGTAAATTTGCTAGTAGCGACTTTAGAAGGCTCGAATCCAAATTTAAATTCTTCGCCTTGTTTATTGGCCAATGAAACTTTTACAACACGTACCTCTTTGGTGAACACCAAAGTTAACTCTTCTGGAGGATTCATTAGCATTGCATTATCAGCAGGCACACTTTTTTCAAGATGCACATGCGCAAATACCGCACTACTAAAAACGACACTGATTACGGTTAAAAATTTAATTAGTTTTTTCATATTTACCTCTATTTTAGTTTATTGAAATTGCTATTTATGGTTTCTTAACTTCGCTAAGCATTACTTTTTAGCTCCGCCTTAGAAAGCTCCTTGTTAAAGGCGTTTAATTCTGGCTTTTTAACGATTGAGTAAATTACTGGGAGCACAATAAGAGTGAGTAGCACAGCACTTGTCATTCCGCCTACCATAGGTGCAGCAATACGACTCATAATCTCCGAACCTGTTCCTGTACCATATAAAATGGGCATCAAGCCGATAATGATTGTTGCAACTGTCATCATTACTGGACGAACTCGTAAGGCTGCACCGTGCAATAATGCATCTTGATATGCATCATCAGAGATAGGTTCAGCTCGCTCTTCAGCTTTTTCCTTAAGCTCAGCAAGTGCCTGATTAAGATAGACCAACATTATCACACCAATCTCAACCGCTACCCCAGCTAGAGCAATAAAGCCCACGCCAACAGCCACAGAGAAGTTAAACCCTTCCAGATACATCAACCATAAGCCACCAATCATCGCCATCGGCAAGGTAACGATAATGATAGCCACCTCACTAAACGCTCTGAAGTTTAAGTAAAGTAGAATAACAATAATGGCGAGTGTTAAAGGCAATACATAGGTGAGCTTTTCTTTCGCTCTTTCCATATATTCGTATTGCCCAGCCCAAGTAATTGAATAACCTGCTGGTAGTTTTAGATTATTAGCCAAGTGTATTTTTGCACTTTCAACATAAGTACCTACGTCAACACCGTCTATATCGATAAACGTCCAGCCATTTAAACGAGCATTTTCACTCTTAATCCCCGGCGGACCGTTCTCAACTCGAATATCTGCGACATCACCTAGTGCAATGCGTTGACCACTTGGTGTTACAACAGGTAATCGTGATAGCTGCTCAGGAGAGTCTCGATAGTCTTGCGGATAGCGTAAGTTAACAGGGTAACGCTCTTGACCTTCTACCGTTTGGGTAACGTTCATACCACCAATAGCTGTAGAAACCACTTGTTGAACATCTTCGATGTTTAACCCAAAGCGACTTGCCTTATCGCGTGAAATATCAACCTTGATATATCGTCCACCTGCAACTCGCTCTGAGTAAACTGATGCTGTGCCTGTAACTTCGGGTAAAATTTGCTCTATTTGTTGGCCGATTTCCTGAATCACATCAAGCTCTGGTCCGGCGACTTTAATACCCACAGGCGTTTTTATGCCTGTTGCTAACATGTCGATTCGGGTCTTGATTGGCATAACCCAAGCATTCGTTAAGCCCGGAAACTTAACCAATTTATCAAACTCAGCTTTTAACGATTCAGTAGTCACACCCTCTCGCCACTGCTCTTGTGGCTTCAATTGAATAAAGGTTTCAATCATGGTTAAAGGTGCAGGATCGGTTGCAGTTTCAGCTCTTCCTACTTTACCAAATACAGTTTCAACTTCTGGCACAGTGCGAATAAGCTTGTCTGTTTGCTGCAATAACTCCCTTGCTTTACCAATTGAAATACCGGGATAGGTAGTAGGCATATACATGAGATCGCCTTCATCCAATGGCGGAATGAATTCACTACCAATTTTATCGACAGGCCAAAAGCCAACGATAGTCACTAATATTGCTGCTACTATTGTCGATTTTGGAAACTTCATGACTTGCTTTAAAACAGGCATGTAGATAGCAATCAATAATCGGTTTAACGGGTTTTTCTTTTCAGAAACAACTTTGCCTCGAATAAAGTAGCCCATCAAAACAGGCACCAATGTGATCGCCAAACCTGCTGATGCCGCCATTGCATAGGTTTTTGTATAGGCGAGCGGAGAGAACATTCTTCCTTCTTGCGCTTCCAAGATAAATACAGGTAAGAATGAGACTGTAATGATCAGTAAGCTAAAAAATAGTGCAGGGCCTACTTCACTCGCAGCCTTAGCAACAATTTGCCAGCGATTTTCATCTGTTAGTGGTGTTTTCTCCATATGCTTGTGCATATTTTCAATCATCACTATTGCACCATCAGTCATCGCACCAATCGCAATAGCGATACCGCCTAAAGACATAATGTTGGCATTGATGCCTTGCATATACATGATAATGAACGACACCAAGATACCTAATGGCAGAGTAACAACTGCCACAATAGATGAGCGAAGATGAAATAGGAAAGCCACACAGACAATAGCAACGACTGCAAGCTCCTCTAGCAACTTGCTCCAAAGATTATCAACAGCACGATCTATTAACTTCGATCTGTCATAAACAGGGACAATCTCCACCCCCTCTGGTAGAGAAGATTTAAGCGATTCAAGTTTTTCTTTTACCCCGTTTATGGTTTGTTGAGCGTTTTCACCAAAGCGCATAACGACAACACCACCAACAACTTCGCCTTCACCATTAAGCTCTGCGATACCACGGCGCATTTGAGGCCCTAAATTAACGGTAGCAACATCACCAATACGCAATGGCGTGCCTTGTTCGTTAATACCAAGTGGGATTTTCTCTATATCACTAACTGATTGAATATACCCCGTTGCGGTAACCATATATTCAGCTTCAGCCATTTCCACAACGGATGCGCCAGTTTCTTTGTTCCCTTTTTGTAAGGCTATTTGTATTAAACTTAGAGGAATATCGTAAGCTCTCAATTTATCAGGATCTACTTGCACTTGATACTGCTTAACCATACCACCAACGGCGGCAACTTCGGACACGCCCGGAACAGTTTGTAGTTCATACTTTAAGAACCAGTCTTGAATGCTTCTTAATTGGCTTAGATCATGGTTTCCAGACTTATCTGTTAAAGCGTAAATGTATACCCAACCCACACCTGTTGCATCAGGTCCTAATTGAGGTTTTGCCGAATCAGGCAGGCTTGATGCTACTTGGCTTAAGTATTCAAGTACTCTGCTTCTAGCCCAATACAAATCAGTATCGTCATCAAAAATAATGTAGACGTAGGAATCACCAAAAAATGAGTAACCACGAACAGTTTGCGCCCCCGGCACTGATAACATCGCTGTAGTAAGAGGAAATGTCACTTGATCCTGCACTACTTGTGGTGCCTGTCCCGGATAGCTCGTCTTAATTATCACCTGCACATCAGAAAGATCGGGGAGTGCATCTACTGGTGTTTTTTGTAATGAATACAAACCACCAAACGCGATAATTAAGGTAATCAACAAAACAAAGAAACGATTGCCGATAGACCATCTAATAATTGATTCAATCATTATTTTTCTCCCACTTAATGATTAGAATGATCAACAGCAGCTTTATTTTCCTTGCCGTGTTGTTCATCTGATTCAAGAGAAATGTCAGTGATAACTAAGTCATCTCTAACCTCAAAAGTGAAAGTGACATTATCACCGACATTGAAATCAACCATTTCTATATTGTCCGCGACGATAAAATCCATCGTCGCAGCAGGTCTATCCCATTTCTCTATTGGGCCTCTGCTAATATTTAGAATCCGTGTATCAATATCAATCGCATTAATCAAACCAGATACTGTTGCTGATGATACTTCAGGCTCACTCATGATATGAATTCCAGTAATTTCATATCCACCGTCTTCGGTTTTGCTCACTTCAAAGTGCAAAGATTGACCTGACTTTAATGAGTCAATATCGACTTTTTCAGCCACAGTAAAATCCATAACCATTTCAGGCCAATCCCAAGCTTCAGCAGGGCCATGTGAAATATTAACCATGCGGTGCCCTGCCATAACACTATTAACATCCCCTTGCATCCAAACAGAGTTAGGCACTTCATCATGAGTCATTCGTTTAAAGTCAGAGCTTTTACTTGATTCAGAATCAATCAAGAATTGGGCAGATGTCACCACAACGTCATCTTCATTTAAGCCGTCTAATATTTCGATGCTGTCGATATCAACCCGGCCAATAGTCACTTCAATAGATTTAAATTGCCCATCACCTAACGCAAGTACTACTCTGTCCTGTTTACCTGTTCTAATAACGGCTTCTTTAGGCACGAGGATGGTGCTATCAGCTTGATTAGCGTGAATAGAGACTTGTGCAAACATATTTGGTTTTAATTGATAGTCTGTGTTATCAAATTTCAATCTCACTCGGAGTGTGCGTGTTTTACTGTTCAATGTTGGATAAACATAATCAACGACACCAGCCCAGTCCTCACCGGGTAAATAATCCAGTGTCATTGATACAGGAAGTCCTTTTTTAATTAAGGCTGCGTCACGTTCAAACACTTCTGCTTCAACCCAAACTTGATCTAGCTGGCCAATGCTTAATAAGGTGTTTCCCGGCTTTACATAAAAACCTTCTCTAACCTTCAAACCATCGACAACACCTGCTTGTGGTGAATAAAAGGTAATTGTTTGCTGAACCTTTCGTGTTTGCTCTAATTCTTTAATAAAGTCTGCTGAAAGCTGTAACGCTTTTAGGCGATCTTTGGCTGCTGAAATTAAAGAACTATTGTTGCGCTTTAACGCTATTAACAGCTCTTCCTGAGCATTAACTAACTGAGGAGAATAGAGCGTATAAAGAGGCTGCCCTTTCTCTACAGGGTTACCTGCTGCTTTGATGTAAAGTTTATCAATCCAGCCATCAACCCGTGGGTGGATATGAATTAGCTTATCTTCATCATATTGAACGTAACCTACCGTTGAGATTTCAGTATGCATATTTTTCAGTTCAACAGGTGCAGTGCGAACCCCAAGGTTATTCACTACATGAGGCGCAATTTTTACTGCTCCGGGGCCAAAGTCATCACCAGATGATCCTTCCTCATACACAGGAATTAAATCCATCCCCATAGGCGACTTACCGGGCTTGTCCCGGCGGTAATTAGAATCCATCGGTGCAACCCAATACAGCGGTTGTTTCTCTGCTGATGTAGCTTCATCAGTATCACTGTTTGAGCCTGCACCTTGATATAAGCTCAATGCTCCTGCACCTAGTGCTGCCCCAATAATGACGGCAATAATTGTTTTCGTATTCGTTGACATTATTTTTCTCCAAATTGCTTATTGGATAAGTGCTGATTAGTTTTGTGCGAAGTGTGCAATGGCTTATGTTCAGCATTTGATTTAGATTGAGAATGCGCAAAGAAATAGTTGATGCGAGTAACTGTTTTAAGTGCATCAACATCAATTCTTAAAGCTGATATTCTGGTATTTAATTCGGCAATTCTTGCTCGAACAACTTCGGCAAAATCGCCATCATCATTGGTGTAAGCCGTCAAAGACGCTTCCGCTTGGTCATGAGTTTGTTTAAGGAGTTGTTCTTGATAGATAGATTGTCTATCAGATAAACGCTTAAGCTGTCTAAGCTCCTTTTCCACCGCACTGATCATTTGCTTTGTCAGCAATAGTTTCTCGGTTTTAACAGCCTCTGAATCTGCAATAGAAGCTGCAACTTGCTTATCTTGTCTGTTCTCGGTAAACAACGGTAAATCAAACGTTACACCAACAGAAAATAAATCAGCTCGGCTATCACCAGAAGGCATATTGTCACGATAGGCATAGCTCGCATTAACACCCCATTGCGGCTCATATTTCTGTTTAGCTAATTCAACACCTTTTTCTAAAGATTTGCGTTTTACATCAATTGCAAGTATGGCTGGATGATTAGCAAGAGCCTGAGCCAATAGATTTCTTGAGTAATTAGATGCTTTTAGGACTGTTGGATTATTCAATTGAATCGAAGGCAATTCTTTTGAGACGCTAAACTCTAGTGGTTGCGCGTCAAAGTTGAATGATTCATTCAATCGGTCAGCATCGTAAATATGAAGCCACTCATTAAGGCGAGCGATTGTCGTTTCTAGTTTCTGCTTTTGCGAAGTTAATCTGTCATCTAACTGCACTATTTCCAATTGAGCACGAATAACATCTTGCTGTCTAGTTTTACCAACAACGTTTGAATAGCTAGCTTTAGCCACTTCCGCCATCTGCTCAAAGAGAGACCAATCATCTTCAATCAATTTAATAGTTTTCTGGGCTAAGTAAGCATCTAACCAAAGTTGTGACACTTGGCTTTTCAACTTAGCTTTACGATCCTCTCGTAGCAGTGGAAATTTCGTGGACTCAATTTGTAACTGATCTTGCTTGATCTCTAGACTGTCGCCTCTCGGAAACATTTGAGAGACGCCAACCTTTAGCTGAGTCATTCCTTCCTGATCTAAATCCCAAGTATCTGTTGGTAAATTCATTATCCCTAGCGATACTTTCGGATCAGGCAAAGTACCTGAAGCAATACTTCTATTTTCAACTGCACTTTGTTTCAATCGGCTACCATGAAGCCAAGGATCATTTTGCTGAGCTAAGGTGATAGCTTGTTCAAGCGACACTACTTTCTCAGCTTGAGCTGAGAATACAGATAAGCCGAGTATTAATGCAGTTGAAAGTGAAGTAAGGTTTGAAGAGTTCAATTTCATTAGAATTGCTCCTCGTATGTCTTAACTTTTGCATAGACTTTGCTCGTTCCATCTTTAAATAGAATTAACACGTTGTATGGCATAAAGCGGTCATCGACTTCCATACCGGGAGAGCCAACTGGCATTGCTGGAACTGAAAGCCCAATCGCATTGGGATGTTCTTCTGATAAGAACTGCTGAATAAATTTAGCAGGTATATGACCTTCAAAGGCAAATCCATTTCTACTCACTGCCGTGTGGCATGAACGGTAATTAGGTTTGATACCATACTTAGTTTTGATGTTGCCGATGTTTCGGAAATCTTTGGAATGCGCAACGATCCCTTTGTCTTCAATATGAGTTATCCATTTTTTACAACACCCACAAGTAGGGGTTTTATAAACGATTAACTCCAAAGGTGTTACGTCGTTATTGTGTGCATGGTTATGTTCGTTGGCGTTTGCAAACGCAGGTGAAAGCAGCATTACTACTGCTATTTTTAAATACTTATTGATCATTTTTGCCCCCAGACATCGCTGGAAAATATCTATAGCGCTACGACGCTATATTGACTAACAGAAAAATTAATTACATGTGCGCGAAATTTGGACGCACTAATCCTGTATTAGGCAAAAATTGGTGGACGATAAAGGGAAGTGGAAATTGAATGAGGTTGTTTAGATTGCAGAGCAGCTACAGATTCACTGAATATTTGAATATCTGTCGAATCAATACTGGAATTTAGGACTGTCGTAGATGAGCAAGCATTTGCAGGACAAATACATTCAACGTCACAACAATCTTCTGATTGACCATTACTGCTTTTATTCATATCACCATGATCCATGTTCATGTTCATGTGTGATTCGTGAGAACCTGATGACATTTCGCAAGGCATAGCAGAATACGCAAATGCTTGCCCTACAAAGGCAACCAGCATAAGCGTCATTACTAAGACTTTTGAAAATGCTTTAGACATAAAATTCTCTTACAAATATACATCTCTAATACTAATGCAAATTTTTGACTAAGTCAATTGATGCTGTATAAACATTTATGAATATTTGCTGAGGGATCCCCTCGAATTTGACCATAGTATCAGCTCTTTTCCAGTTTGATGACACCCCAGTCAAACTCTGCGGCCCAGAGCGTGACTTGCCGTCTTGCCGCTTGTATCTCTTCTTCAGTTAAGCCCAGCTGGGCGGCCTTTGATAATCGCATTCCCAGGTAGTTAAATGAGAGTACTCGCCGATGTTTGATGCTGTTAGCCTGAAACTGCAAGTGCTTCCCGGCCAGCTCTGCCGCCAGCCCTATCATGTAATGCAACCAATTTGCCAGTGCCGCCAATAGCAACAGCACTTCCAATCGTTCGCGTTTATAAGTACGGTGGGCTTCGCTACCTAAGCCATAGGTCTGGCTTTTCTGGTCGCGGAAGCTCTCTTCTATTTGCATGCGTTTGCCGTAGCATTTGGCAATCTTCGTCGCGTAATCGAAGCAATTGGGCAAGGATGAGACCAACAACCACGGCTCTTTATATTGCTTGTGTTTGTCGGATTTTCGCAGCTTCCAACCGGTGCCCACCAGCACGGCTTGAGTGCGATATTGCTGGGCTTTGGTCAGCTTAACCTCACCCAAGACTTGGGGCGTAGGGCGTGCTTTTTTGTAGGCTTTGGCAACCGTGATATAGGCATCCTGGCCGGGTAGTTGCAGTGTCTGGTTGCCACGAACTCTGGCAATGTAATGCCAGCCGAGCTTACGTATTTGCTTAAACCACGGCACTTTAAAACCCGCATCGGTAATAATCACCGGCTTAAAGTCTGCCGGCAGTACCTGCTTTAACCGGTATAAAAACGCCCTGTGTACGTGTGGGCACGTATACTCGTCCATCGGCACAACAACTTGATGTAACGTCAGTGGGCGACCTTCCAGCGCCAGGCTGGCACGCAGGATAAAATGGCGCTTTTCGGTGTCGGCATTGCTCCAGTCCACTAAAATCAGCGGCTGTTTGCCCTGACGTAGCAAGCGGGTCATTTCGCCATAAATAAGCGGCGCCTCTGCTTGAAGCGCTTCATTTCTTAGCAAACGGTCAGCTCGTTTGATGCCGTGTTTTTATGACGTTTCACTGTCAAAATTACGGCCGATAGCCGTTACCGTGCATTGGCCATTCTGCATCAAGCTTTGTACTGCCGCCCCCACAGCTAAAAATCGGGCTTTGTGCATACATTTGGGGGTGACAAATGAGAGGAAATCGGCGAGCATTGTTTTTACATTCATGGCAGCATTCATGGTTAGGTGTTTTTGGCGAAAGATCAGATCGGGAACTGCCATGAATGTTCCCTTCGCCTCTAACTATTTGTTTTATCTACGCCATTCGTGGGGATTCGTCAGCTATATTGCTTTAATTAAACTTACAAATACTTTTAGGTACATCTGATATTTGTGCAAGCTATAAATTCGTTGCTCACCATTGACTAGAAGTGTCCGCTTTTGGCACTCTCCAGCCACTCGACAACATAATAATTGGTAAAGTATTTTACTGTGTCTGATGGCGCTTAGCTTATCCGACCTACTCTGGCACTAACTGAAAATACTTTTACTCTAAATTAAAATTGAAGCTCTAATCAAAAATATCAATTTTTGTGCCCTGTTTTACTTCAAATTGTAGTTATTCTCAAGCTGTGGCTCAAAATCATCTGAAATGATGGTACCCACAAGCCCACACTTGATATCTAATATTTCATAATTTATACGTTGATGTTTGTCGAATCAAAATATTTTAACTAGCTTAAAGGCAGACTGGTCAAAAACTTAAATACTTATAAAACTAAAAAAGCGCCCTGATTAACTCGGAGCGCTTTGTGTTTAGGACAAATAAACAGGTTTTATACAAATTTAAATAACAAATATTTGAGCGCTATCTTCATACTACGCTTATTGCTTTGGCAATATTGCTCATAGTTAATTATGCCAATAGCCATTTTGCTACAGAATAAAGTGAGCGAAATAAACCACGCAAAATTTTGAGTTGATTGATATTGAAAAAATAGTATAGCTGAGCCAATGAATGCAATAGTCGAATAGACGACTTCTATTCGATATTGATTAATAGTTTTCAATATTTTGTGCATTAAAAACCATCATCAAACGAGTCAAATGCATCAAAACAGTCATCATTGTTTGAATCGGCTATCGAATCTTCAATCTCATAAACAGTCATTACCCTGTCTGGCTGGCCCACTACATTGCCGCCAACATCTACAATATTAGCGCTCGCATTTGTGATAGGTAATCCTGTTGTTGGATTAATCGCGATATCAGTAGCGTCATTATTTTTCATTTTTTAAACCTTCTTAATTATTAATTTATGCTTTCAAATTTAATGATTTCGTGATAAAAAACAAACTTGTTTGACTGCGCAGCTCAGCAACAAAAAGTTTGAATTAAGTAATTAGCCCTTCCCTTATTCCACCTAATTTTATTAAGTAAAAACCCCTTTATTCTTTATCTAAAAAGTTCATTAATAAGTGCAATTTGAAGGCGGTTTTTGTCTGAAAGACGCTCTTAAAACGCATTTTTCGGCACGACAAACTGCAAAAATAGCGCCTCAGAATGAGGCCAACAAGCGCGTAATGTGGTGTAGGCGAAGCCGTAGACACATGGAGACAGCGCGAATGTACAGGCTGGTCTGTACTAACCGCGATAGTGTTTCGCATAAGCGAAATTCGATATCAATTTGGCACAAATTGATATCGAACCATAATTTTCGTCAGAAAATAAAAGCAGATGAAAAATGCAAATTATGGGGGACCCATTGCATTGTCAGGCGCGGCAGTATGGCGGTTAGTACAGAGCGTAGCTCGGTGCATTCGCGCGGGGTCTATAACGCTAGCGCGATAGCGCGTTGAGCCAGCTCGTTGCGGAGCAACAACCAGAGCTGGCGGGCGTTTTAGGCCCTATGGTTGAGTAGCGCAGCGACGAGGCCATCCGCTGAAAGCGGCTTTTGTTGCGATTATTATCGCGACAATGATTCCGTGCCTGCTGTCAAAGCATCTCGGAATGAAAAACGGCAATATAATTATAAAAAGATGATAATTTTTGTGTTGCGGTACTAGTTAATTTTACTAATTAACTCACTAAAAGGATTTTGTGAATTGACTCAGCAACCATCAAAAAATTTAGAAACGAACAACCCACTTCATACTCTCTACCCTCGTTTTTTTGATATTGATATGCGGTATTGTGCAGGCGCAAATAATCATCAAAAAGGCGTTAATAGAGTCAAGCTTTCGGTGCTTATTGCAATTCGGTTTTCTATTGTTACACCAGGCATTGTGCGTTGGCTCTACGGCATTAATCATCGCCTCGCGTTGGAACACCTAAACAGGCTAGAAAAAGATGGTTTTTTGCGGGTGGTAAAAACACACCGCAGTCCAGACGGTCGAGTCTATGTACCCACGTATACTGCAGCTAAATTTGCCGAGGAATTAATGGGCATCGATGTGTATTTTAGGAGTAATAAAAACCCTGCTCTGCAGTTCAATCAAAATAATGTAGTACATAATCTTATAAACGCATTTGTCATGTTGCGCGGTGTACATAATTATCACAGTGATGAAACGTACACCCCAATGTGGAGTGGATTCATTACCGAGCCTGAATTTAAACGTATTAATAACCTATCTGATACACGAACAGTGGATGGTGCTGTGCGACTCATAGATGGCTCTGTTGCAGCAATTGAAATTGAGCATTCATTTAAAAATAAAACGGCACGGCAGGCTATTTTACTAAAATATTTGGCCTCGTTAAGAAGTCGCGATTACAGTAAGATTTTTTTGTTCTCTCAGTCGCTCAAAATTTTTGATGACATTAAACGACTCCACGAACAGTTATTTGAGGAGATGCCACAGCGTTTTGATAAAAAAACGCGAGCACCACTTCTCAGTGAAAGTGATGCTGAGCTGCTGCGTGCCTCAATAATATACCGAACTAAATTGTGTGAAGAAATTAATGAAATGTTTTACTCGTAATGCAGTAGTATAAACATTAAGGCTTTATGGTTTTTTTGTTCAATTGTTTAGAGTAAAAAATCTTAGTTTCATCGTCACCAAGGATTTTTGCATACGTTATACAGCGCCTTATATCGATTTTTGCCAACCTAAAAGCAGGGTTTTGATTCTGTTTTAACAACTCATAAGTCCTTAATAGCTCGAGATTTGCACGAGCCCACTCGCCCTCTTTAGCTGACCCTTTTTTAACTTTAGGGCGGCGAAATAGATGCGGCCTGGCTATATGTTCACTTTTACTAGGGCATTGGGTGAAGTACGCAAACTCAATCGCAGTAATACAATTGCCCATTTTTTGGGGCTTAAACGTTACGCATATATCTGTGTGGGCATTGATTTTTTCAATAGCAGGTATGAGTACGCGAGCCTTAAAATCCCGCCATGCTCCGTATGATTCGGATAAAAACAACTTCTTTTTCATCTCTGGTAATTGAAAATTCACAACTACCGCACCCCGTCGTTTGTAATTGTGGTAATTTCGCACCCGATTAAGGAGTGCGTACAATCGAAATGATGCCAGACTGTTTAATTTTACTGTGTTATGAAAAAATAACTCTGTGAAATCACCCTCAATATTAAAAATATACGGCTCGATGGCTTCTGAAAACTCAAGTGTAATGAAAGACCCTTGATTTTTCACCTTTTCGTATGTAGCGCTACTCATCCAAGGAATTGAAAGCGACTGCCCGCTATCGTCTAAAATGCTTACAGATTTATCTCTGAGTGACTCTGCGGCAGAACTCAGCTGCTCATAAACGCTGTGCTTACTCAGACCGAAACACTTGGCATATTCCGTTGGATAAATCAGAATTTTTCCTGGGTTAGACTTTTTGGAATTAATTTTAGACAACGCTAGATTTATTAATCGCTGCTCATTAATATCGAGTGAATAACCCGCATGCAACAGCTTATTAGCGAAAACAATTTTTGGAGAATTTTTACTGCTCATCTCTCTACCTCATTTTTAATTGATGGTGTTATGCTAAACGCGACCCAACCAATAAAAGAAATTTCGGTAAGTTTTTTGGTAAATAAAATTTTTATTTATTCACGGTAAAAGTGCCCCCCTAAACCGTATAAATTGCCTACTCATTTCGTATAAAGTGCCACAAAAAACATATAAATTGCCCACCAAACACTTAAATATTTCATTTCATTACACAAGCTTATGACTCTCTAAAAGTATTAAAATAGAAAAAGATAAAATAAAGACACATTTGCCACTTTTATTTTTTATTAATTAATTTCTGACGGTTAAAAAATAAATTAATTATTTTTTATTTTTTTACCCCGCCACTATCATTTGTAATAAAACTACTGAGTGAACTGACTTACTGAAATACGCAAAAGGGAGATAGATGTAAATCTACCTCCCTTTTGCATTTGACCTATGCGCCTTGCCAAACATTATTACAATGACCTCGCTTTTGGGACATCGTAACGAAACCCTGTATTTGCGCAGGACCTCCTCCCAGGTTTGATACTCAGTAACTGAGTAAAATGCCCTATTAAACGCTATTGCAGTTAGGGCAGCGAATCAGCAAATAATGATTCATGGCATATTTTGGGAGACATGATTAGGCTGTATTTTGATTTTGAAAATAACTATTATGACCTCAGTTTCAATCGCTAATTATTTCCAACTTGACCCTAAGAAAAAACATCATCCTCGAAGTCACACGGCAGCTCCACACGCTCTATTGGGTCGCTAATGAGGCTGTGCATGAGCTCATAAGTGAGTTTTCGCATAGCGTACTGATTTAGCTCTTTATTCGCTGTAATTTCAGAGCCAATAACCTCCCACAGCTCATCTAAATTCGCATTATCACTGCGTAATTCTAATAAGTTAATCTGGTGGTCATTCGCGGTGATTACCCGACTAAATGTGTGTAATAAATTTAAAAAATCCAATGTTGATACGTATGCATGTTTCATGTGTTCACTATCCTTGTGTGGTTTGTTATCAAAATCGATAACTCATTATTAGGTAATAATCAGGCATGGGTATTTAAATCGGTTTACGAAAAAAAATATCATAAAAAAAGCGAACAAATGTTCGCTTAGGGGGGTTATGCATTGTCGATAATATCGACCCAATCACTCTCTGCTGCTACAAAAAATGTAGTTGGCGTTTGCATAAATATTTGCTGAAACTCCTCAGAGAAGAGCTCACAAAACTGTGTTATTTGCTCTATGTGGATAAGTAAAAAAAGCGTCATGTCTTGTCCTTCTAAATATCTATTCTCAAAACTTGGATTTTTTTCCAACATACTATTTGAAATACTAATGCCAAGTATTTTTCCAACGCTATCTCTATGTAAATAGATGTAATTATTGAAATTTAACTCTAATGTTTGTTCATTAACTACATCTGCTAACAATAAAATTGTAGAGCAGTCATCCCACGGAGATCTACTGGCTCGAACGTATTGGCGAATAAATTGAGATTTAATATTTTTCATGATTTGTCCTCGTTAATTGTCCTGAAATTAACTAGGGCCATGCGATGGGTAAAAATAGAAAATCACGTTTATGTAGGCTAAATTTGCAAAAAGAATAAAAATCATTAAGGTTAAAAAAGTTCCTAACTTTGAGGTAGAACAATATGACTGATTATATTTGGCTATTACCTGCGACCATACTAACAATAGTTTTAGTCAAGCTTATTAAAAAGTCCAGAAAGTAAACCTACACTTTAAGTGCATAAATAATTCAGTGTGAAAAATAACTTAAGCCTACCTATTGATAATAAAAATATTGAACAATTAATGAACCAACCCTAACGATCGCTTAAAAAAAACACAAATAAAATTACTTTATCCTCCATTTATCTAAAAAAAATTAAATAAAATTTTGTATATTTTTCTGAATTTTAATCAAGATGAAACGTAAATCTCCATTTGGCGGAGGTATTCAGAAGTTCATCAAAAAAATCACTAAACTTTTGAAATTTATTGAAATTAGTTATCATAGTACTATTAGTTTGATTAATTAAAACTTCAAGCTAACCAATTCTTTTTTTAATAAATTAAAGGTTTCTATGCAAATTATTTTTTCTAATAATGATGGACTTCAAATGCAAAAAGGATTTGCGCTAGCGATAATTACCAATCAAGGTAAGATTATTCAGTCAGGAATGGTTGTTGAGTCAATGGTCTTTGAAGCCATGTTGGCCCACACTATTGAAACCTTTTGTTCTAAGTTTACAAGTATTGACCCTAATTATTTTAAAGAACCTCAATAGCTAAGCCCTTTAGCTAAGTAATATTAAGTATGGCCTGTTGCAAGGTTAAACTTGCAACTGACCTCTTCGTAATTACGTCAAAAGTCATAACCACTAACTAGCTCACCAGTATGTTTATGCAGACGTAACAAACGCCTCTTATCATTATGAAATTCAAGTAAAAGCTCACAGTAATCAGCATTTGAGGTACCTAACAGACGCTCAAATACATTATTGAGGCCACCTTTATCGCCGCTAAATGTATTTAATTGTAAACTGATGCTTTTAAAAGTGTCTTTAACTAGTTGACGAATAGCTAGACGTTCGTCGTTGGAAAGTTTTATAAGGTTTTTAGTAATTGATAACCACCGATCAGTTACTTCATCACGAAATGAGTTATCAATTCTAGCTAACTTATTTTTACTAATACTAATCTGCGACTCAACATCACGTGCCTCAGACTCAAGTTTGGATATTTTGTTAGCAATGGCCTGTGGCGGAGTTCCATTTAAAGTCAGAAGAGCCTCAGTAAATAAATCTATATCACCATTAATTTTAACTAAACGCGCCCTAAGATTAGCCTCTTGGCTGTTAATGGCCTCCCTATCTCCACCTTTTAACAAAATACGCTGTAGGTTAACCTTATCTTGGCAAAAAGTGACAACTGCTTTTTCTATCACATCAATTTGGACGGTTGAATTCATTTCACAGTTATTTTTTCGCCGTGCTTCAACACAGCCATATCGTTTATGGCTGCTTTTTACTTCATTCAAACATTTGTTTCGATAAACAACATGTGAACCTACAGACTTTCCGCAATTGCCGCATTTAAATACACCTACCCCAGATAAAATACCAACAAACTTCTGTGATTGTTTAGTAGCGCCACGCTTAGATGAATCAGCGACTAAAAAGTTAAATTCAGATTCACTCATCAGCGGAGGATAATAACCTTTAAGGCCATACTCTGCATTCCCTACTTTTACATTGAGCTCACCAATAAGTGAACGACGCTTAACCTCTTTATATACATTGGCACCAGTATGATGAATAGTGCCTGCACCAAACTCACTATTAATTAACATTGCTATTTTTATGCCGCCATATCCTTTTTTAAAAAGCTCTATTTTGCGGAGCATAATTTTTTTATGATGTGGCTCAAATTCAAATATTTTTTTATCATCATTCCACACAGTCCAACTAGGCGGCTTACCACAATTTACTCTGAATCCACGCTTGCCCGCACTCCAATCATCACACTGCTGTTTCAATACATCTCGTACACGTTGAGATTTGGTTTCACTCTCTTCATTTGCTCGCATGAAGATCATCAACATGGCAAGTAACTCAAACGGGTTTTCATCAATAAGTTGGCTGTTATATTCTTTGTTGTCTATTGCGGTTATTACTGTAATACCAGCATTGATTATCTGAGTTACAATACTTGCGCATTCTGAGACCTTCCTTCTTGACATTCTATCTAGACTTTCAATAAGCAAAACTGAGCCTGAAGGGATATTACCGTCCTCTATCGCTTTTAAAAATACTCCAAATGCACCTTTTTTAATATTATTTCCATGATATGCACTAAGGCCTAGATCTCTCATTGTAAGAGACTCATCCAATAATAATCCTCTTTCCTTAGCTACTTTATTTGCATAATCTAATTGCCTTTTAAGGGAATGTCCCTTGGCTTGCTCTTGAGTAGAAAATCTCACATAGCTGAACAACAAAGGTTTTTCTGACATAGGGCTTTTCAAATCGTTAGTTATCTATTATGAAAGGACTGTATCACAATCTAGTTTAATTATACATTGTCTGGCCAACAATAGCGGTGGACACGCACATCGACCGCGTATCAAACCGCACTAAATTTGCCATGGGTAAAAACGTGGTTGAGGTTGAGAGAAAACTCGAAAAAGTAGTACCTGCCGAGTTCAAAGTAGATGTACACCACTGGTTGATTCTTCATGGCCGCTACGTGTGTACCGCCCGTAAACCTAAATGTGGTAGTTGTATTATCGAAGACTTGTGTGAGTTTAAAGATAAAACTGACTAGCCTAGAGCAAATAATATTAATCAATAAAAACAAATAACCAGAATAAAATTTTGCATTCATCACAGCCATTGAAATTTTGCTATTGAACCTTCTATGATACACGCTTACAGTCAGTGGTGAGCGTTATGGCTTTCAATTTAACTTTTCCTACCTTACTACTTATTTAATCGATTAAAAACAAATCATTCACGCTATAACTACTTTGTTTCGACCAGAGTTTTTAGCTTCATATAGAGCAACATCAGCTCTTTTAATTACTGACTCATAGTCTTTATCGCCAGGCGATATTTCCCCGCCCCCAACACTCATTGTTACCTTTATTTTCTGAGTGCCATGCTGGACAATACTCTTTTCAACAGCTAATCGAACTCTTTGAGCAACAATAAACGCGTCTGACTTCTCAGTATTGGGAAGTAAGGCAATAAATTCTTCGCCACCATAACGTGCTAAAATATCAATGTCTCTTAAAGACTCTTTTAAAGTGCAGGCTAAGCTTTTTAATAATGCATCACCACCATCATGACCGTATCTGTCATTCACCTTTTTAAAAAAATCTATGTCGAGCATAAGGATACAAAAAGAAACCTTATCTCTCTGAAACATATCAAAAGTTCTCTTCATTACCTCATTGAAGTACCTTCTATTGTTAATCCCTGTTAATTCATCATTAATAGCAAGTTCATTTAATTTTTTAGTGAATAATACTTTTTCGGTAGTATTAATTGCTATCCATAAAACAGCCCTCAGATCAGACTTATACTGCTTTAGTGGGAATATTCTCCCTTGATAAAACTGATTGCTACAAAATTCAGGTGAAAGATATTTCTTTTCTACTTCATAATCTATACAGATTAGGGATTCATCTTCAATCGCCTTATTTATTGTATGTAAACATTTGTCAGCAACCTCTAATGGAAGTGTTTCGTGCAAGTATTGGCTTTCTCTAACATTGGGGAAGCAATTAACTTCATGTGAACTACCGCCAAGTACCCTAAGAATTAAACCGTTTCGGTTGATGACAAAGATCGGATCAGGCAATGCATCGAAAAAGATGGTTAATACTTCTTTAAAATAGTCAGAAGTAAAATCATCAGTGTACTGAGTATCTTTCATTCGACCTCTCCAAATTGTGTACGATTAATTAAATCTCTTTCATATGCTCGGTTGTTAATTGAGCTGCATGGCGCGCTGATGTCGTTTATGCTGTATTTAATAATATGACAATAACAATGCCAGTCAAGATCATCACCGCAAATGCTGTTCTAGTTTACATAAACTTTAAAACCTTCTTAATTGACCTAAAACCTCCTTTGCTTTGTAGCAGAAATAATGATCGACGTAAGTAATTAACTTCTCCATTTAGCTAACTATTTGACCAAAGAAAGTAGTAATCAAACCTAAACGTTGGGTGAATTATTATTACAGAAGAGCTTTACCTAGCACCTGCTGAATTCAAAGTTGACGTACACCACTGGCTCATTTTACATGGCCGTTATGTTTGTACTGCCCGCAAACCTAAATGAGGCAGTTGTATTATTGAAGACTTGTGTGAGTTTAAAGATAAAACAGAGTAAAAGATAAGTTTACGTATAGTGATCAACTTTTTACTTTAAAACAGTGGTAGGACATTGGCTTGCTTGAACTTTTATTGTGAATGAAACATTAAACATGGACGTGCATAAAATACAATTAATGCACATTTACAAAGTATTAATTTCACAAGTGCCAATGCATTGGTTATGCTACTGAGTATTATAAGCTTTTATTACGAAACCCCTTATGTTGCCTTTACTGCGTATATTATTAATTGAGCAAGACCAAGCCACTTTAAAAGAGTTGTCTACAAACCTTTCTAAAGCGATACCAAATTTTGAGCGCGATGATATCCATATCAAGATTCTTGAGCGTTTTACGCTTGAAGATGCGATAACAAGTGTTGAAGAAGATGGTGATATTCAAGCTGTTGTACTTAGTTGGGATTTACAAAACAAGGTTGGGGAGCGAACGTATAGCCGCTTTATTGAGCAGTTAAAGGCTATTCGATTAGAACTTCCAGTTTATGTAATTGGCGATGATACTAAAGGACTGGAAATAGTTAACGAGTCAGAAGAAATTGAGTCGTTTTTCTTTAAAGACGAGGTTATTTCTGACCCCGAAGCTATTTTAGGCTATATGATCAATGACTTTGACGACCGTTCAGAAACCCCGTTTTGGACTGCGTATCGCCGTTATGTTGGCGAGTCGAACGATTCATGGCACACACCGGGCCATAGCGGTGGCTCTAGCTTTAGAAACTCGCCTTATATTAAAGACTTCTATCAATTTTATGGCCGCAATGTGTTTGTTGGCGATTTATCGGTATCTGTCGATTCCTTAGGCTCTTTATCTGATAGTACTAATACTATTGGTCGTGCTCAAGAATCTGCTGCGGCAACGTTTGAGGTAAAGCATACCTACTTTGTAACTAACGGGTCTTCTACTTCAAATAAAATTATTTTACAAACCCTGCTACGCAAAGGTGATAAGGTCATCATTGACCGTAATTGTCATAAATCTGTTCATTATGGCATTTTGCAATCAGCCAGTTTACCCATTTATTTATCGAGTATATTAAACCCTAAATATGGTATTTTTGCGCCACCTTCGTTAGCCGATATAAAACAAACAATAGAGCAAAATACCGATGCAAAACTACTGGTGCTTACCGGTTGTACTTACGATGGTTTATTAAGCGATTTAAAACAAGTTGTGGATTTTGCCCATCAACACGGTATTAAAGTATTTATTGACGAAGCCTGGTTTGCTTACTCTTTGTTTCACCCGAGCCTGCGTTACTACTCAGCCATTCATGCTGGAGCCGATTATGTCACTCATTCAGCACATAAAGTGGTATCGGCGTTTTCACAGGCCTCTTATATTCATGTGAATGATCCAGACTTCGATGCAGACTTTTTTAGAGAAATTTACAGTATTTACGCCAGTACATCACCCAAATATCAGCTTATTGCCTCGCTTGACGTATGCCAAAAACAATTGGAAATGGAAGGCTATAAATTACTTAATGCCTTGTTAAACCATGTCGACGAATTTAAACAACAAATGGCATCGTTAAAATATATTAAAGTGCTGGGTAAAGACGATTTTATGGAAATATTTCCACACTTTAGTGAAGATAATATGGGTCACGATCCACTAAAAATCCTTATCGATATTAGTGAATTACCCTACTCATTCAAAGACATTCATAAGTTTTTATTAGATGAAATTGGCCTAGAAATTGAAAAATACACTCACAGTACAATTTTGGTATTATTAACGCTTGGTGGTACTCGTTCGAAGATCATTCGTTTATACAATGCATTAAAAAAACTTGATAGTGGGAGAGTAAAACTAGCCAAATCAACAAGGCGCTCTCGCTTGCCAGAAAGTTTACCAGCCATCGATTTAGCGTGTATTCCAGGCGATGCTTTTTATGGCGAACGCGAGTCGGTGCCTATTGCTAAAAGCAATAATCGTATTTGTGCTGGCTTAGTTACCCCCTATCCTCCTGGTATACCGCTATTAGTTCCGGGGCAACACATCACTGAAGAACATATCGAATACTTAAAAGAGCTTGCCGGGCAAGGGTTAACTATTCAAGGTAGCTTTGATGGTGAAATTTATGTTTTAAAAGGTAAAGTAGAAAAATAACGAGTTGTGTACCCATTCGCTTAATTAAGTGATCTATTTTGAGGTTTGAAAAACGTGTTGATAGCTAGGCAAAAATATCGCTATTTAGTTGCTCTAAATGAGCGTTTTTTAACGCAAGTAGCGACACGTCTAGCCCCAAAGATGATTAAATATTTTGTGGATTGGTATTATATACAATATTTTTCGAGGAATTAGTCAGCAGTTTTTAAATACTGCTGACGTTATTTTCAATACCAAATACTCTATCTTGGTCAGGCCTTATTTAACATAGCCAACATTAATTAACCGTTTAAATACAAACAACGCCTGAGTGTGCCATATAACTCGTTGATATCGATTGGTTTAGGAACATGAGCGATAAAACCTTCCTGGTAGTAATGTTTTACGTCTTTATCCATTACATTGGCTGTTAACGCAATAATGGGTATGTGTGGCAGTATTGCTTTTATTCGTTGATTGGCTTTAATCCCATCCATAACCGGCATATGAATATCCATAAATACCAAATCAAACAACTCTAGTTAAACTGCCTCAAACGCAAGTAAACCATTTTCGACAATTGTGATGTCGGCATTCGTTTTAGCCATCATGGCTTTAATCAGCACTTGGTTAATATTGTTATCTTCAGCAATAAGTATTTTTTTACCCTTTAAATTAGGCGCTTTAAAAGATTTTTTAGGGGCTTTATCTGCTATGTTATTTGCTTTAGGTAGTGGTAATTTAATCGTGACAGTTGTGCCAAGCCCTTGCTTACTTTGGATATCGATTTCTCCGCCCATCATTTTAACTAAACTAACAGTGATAGGCATGCCAAGTCCTGTTCCACCATACTTTCTAGTTGTAGATGAGTCTGCTTGAGAAAACCGCTCAAAAATATGATCGGTGACCTCTTTGCTCATCCCTATTCCTGAGTCTACAACCTCTAAAAATATAGCCTCTTTCTCTCCAAATACTTCACTGCTTACGTTTATTATCACACTGCCTTTTTCGGTAAATTTAACTGCATTTGAGGTTAAATTTAATAGTATTTGTTTTACCCTAACTAAATCACCAAGCCAGTATTCATTATAACTTTTGCTTTTGTTTATAATAAAATCAATGCGTTTTTCACTCACTAAAGAGTCTAAATCATAAGTAATAGAATCTAATACTTCAGTTAATGAAAAGCTCACTTTTTCTAATTCTAACTGGTTCGACTCTATTTTAGAGTAATCTAAAATATCGTTAATAATGGTCAAAAGGCTTTGTGCTGAGAAGGATGCATTATTGAGAATTACACTTAATTCGTCAGGTAAATTAATATTTTTTAACAGCTGTAGGCCGCCTAAAATTGCATTCATGGGGGTACGAATTTCATGGCTCATATTGGCCAAAAAGTCACTTTTTGACTGTGCTGCATTTTCAGCAGCTAATTTTGCATCAAATAACACACCTATCGCATCAACTTGTTCAGTCACGTCGTAATTCACACCAACTACTTTAATAGCGGCTCCATGCGAGTCTTTTAATATTTCGGCGCTGGCTTTAATGGTTCTGACGTTACCGTTAGGATGAACAACCCTAAATTCGGGATCATATGTTCCCACCCCGTTGATTGCATTTTCTAACTTCTTTTTTGCACCTTCTAGATCATCTGGGTGCACACAACTCAACCATGCATCATACGCACCCGAAAACTGAGATTCGGTAATACCATACAATTTGTACATCCAGCTATCCCACACAAGCTGACCTGTAATTAAATCCCACTCCCAAACACCAATACCCGCAGAATCATTGGCTAACTGCATTCGCAGTGCTAAAGAGTCTGCTTTTTCTTTTGCCTCTTTAATTTGTTGTTCGCTTTCTTTTTGATGAGTAATATCTTGAACAACCGACCAAATAAATGCTTCCCCCTTACTATCTGTAATTTTTATTCCAGAGAGTAAAACGGGATATACATTTCCATTTTTATGAATGTATTCTTTTTGATAAGGCCCATATTGGCCATATTTAGCAAGCAACTCCAATTGCTCATGCTCTTGTTTTTTGTACTTCTGTGGAGTTAGTCGCCAATAATCCATTTTATTTAGCTCTTCAACGCTATACCCAGTTATATGGCTAAATTCTTCATTAACAAATTCAAAACTACCATCTAATATTGAATTAATCGCGATGCCTACTGGGGCTAAATCCACAAACTTTTCAAACTTTTCCTTTTCACCCAGGTATGCGCGTTCAAAACGTTGTCTTTCTTGTGCCTCTGTACTAACTTGGTTTTTTATCGTTTCTAAATCTGATATGTCTCGCCCTACAGCCAGAACTAATTGGGCATTACCAATAAAAATAGCGGTTAAAGAAACCAAGCAATTAAACGTTGAGCCATCTAATCGTGAGTGTGTCCACTGAAAACTCTGAGACCCAAGTTGTACAGCGTTTTCTATATAGTTTTTAGCTAAAATATCGGAGCGTTTACCACAGGGCTGTAATTCTGGTGACAAATCAGCGGGGCTAAGGTTTAAATAGTTGTTCATGCTATTAACACCATGCATGTCAATAGCCGATTGATTGCACTCTATAAACTTGCCTGAACTTAAATCAATAATTGAATAGGCATCTGCTGATACGTCAAAAATTTTTTTGTATTTATCTCGTTGCTTGGTTAGCTCAGCAATTGTTTGCTTTAATTTTTTGTTTTCTTGCTCAAAATTATTTTTACCAGCAGGCACTGCTTTTAACCCATTAACAACACGTTTTACTTAGTATAGAAGCGATGAAAAGATATGGCACCTTAATTACAAAAAAATCAATCATCTAAATAGTTTATGTATAAAGACCATTAAAACATTAATGGCTAGCTGCACACATACAACACTTAGTAACTAACTTTCTATCTGCTCAAAGCTATTTAGAATCTCAGCCATATTAACCAAGTGCTTGCCAACTATAAATTGAATACTGGCCTTAACCCACTCCTTAGAAATGTTTTTATAATTTAATTTAGCCAGTAACCACACTGTAACTATAAAAAGTAATAGTGACGACAAAGAGTAAAACCAAGTCATGTGCTGCTCTAAATACGGATATAAGTCAATGCCAAAAAATAGGTCAAACCCTATAAACACATAGGCAAGATAAAAGGGAACTGACATAAGTAGCAACTTGGTTAGCTGTAATTTATGTGCGCAAACATGGTAAAAATCAGTCTGTAGTTGGCTAATCGGTTTTGAGTAGTCAATGTTTGAAATTAAAACAATTTGGCCAATATTGCCTGCAAGCCCAATAATGGCAAACACAGTGAGAATAAAAGCTGAAATTATTGGCGCTGAAAAAGTAAAGCCTGCTGCAATGTATTTCCACAACATAATAATGATGACTAAAAAAACAACACTTTCAATTATTCGTGCCCATTTCATTTTATTAAGTGCTTTCATCTGTTTATTTATTTTTATTTCAGCAAGCTTTGCTTGATTAATTTCAATAGCACTATGTGTACCCGTGCTTTGTTGTTGCCAAGCGCTTTTAAAGTTATCTACATTCATATTAAGAATCCTGTGTTTCAAATTGAAGTTTTAATGTGTGCTTAATTCGACTAATTCGCGTGGCAACATTGGTTTTACTAATCCCTAAGCTGCTAGCTATACCTTCATAAGGTTCACTTTCTAAATAAAGGAGCATAATTGCCTTATTTAATTTATCGAGTTGGCCAATAAAGTCATATAACTGTTTTACTGCCTCACTGCTCTCATCTTCTTGCGATAAATCAGCAATCTTTACTATGCACTCTTCATTTGCTTTATCTTCTCGCCGACTGTCTTTGCGGTAATAAGATATGGCTACGTTCAGCGCAATTCGGTACATCCACGTTGAAAACTTATAAGCGCTATTGTAATTATCATAAGCTAGCCACATTGTTGTTAATATTTCTTGGGCTAAGTCTTCTCGATCATCTTTGTTTTGACAGTATGAATTCACAATTTTATAAATAATGCCTTTATGTTGCTCCATTGCTTGAGCAAATAGCGTTTTTTTAGTTGAGTTCATTTACTGGTAAATCCATCACTTTTTCTTAATTTCATAATATTGAGGCTTTAAAGTTTATTTATCTAATAGCATAAAGCACCCTAGCCCTATTTACGGGTATGCCTTTGAAATGCTTTAAATACTATTTAAATGTAAACAACAACCCTAAAGTAATATCTGCTTAATTTATTACCTAGTTATTCGCAGCAACTGCGAAATAATCACAAGTTTAAATAAAAAATTTAATTGAAGTATTAAACGCGTTGTTATCTCTCTATTTTTAGTCGATGGTAAACATTGCTGAAGAGTCTTAATTAAGTGGGTTTAATATTTAAACGGTGGCTTTTAACCTCTCTGATAAGGTTAAATAAACTGAAGTATTTTTTGATAGTAGCTAGCCAAATAGGTATGAGCCGCGCAGTATTTCATCGTAAATTTAAGCAAGCAACTAACATGCCCCCTAAATCAATGAGGCTTAACCATGCCGCCATGAAAATAACACAAGGTACCAACGTCAACGTTGCGGCCATGGAAATGGGTTATGTAAGCAGTTCTCAGTTCAGCAGAGAATTTAAAAGAATGTATGGCTTGTCACCCAAGCAATGAAGTCAGCAAAAAGAAGCACAATAAAGGCAATACTTTATCGCCATAAACTAGCAAAAGAGCAAAAATTTAACTTGTGATAACTTAAGATTATTGGCTTAGTTATACAATATAACTCAGTGCACCTTATGATTCATAAATAATTTTATAACGATCTTTGCCAGACTTTTTAACTTGGTACATTGCGGCATCAGATTTTTTAATTTGATCGTCTATATCAGTGCTATTGCTTGGTGATACCACGTTTAGCCCCATACTTACAGTTACATTTATTGTGTTTTCACCTTCAACTGGCACTTTAAGATTTCTAATTGCATTTATAAGTTTTTCGGCAACGCGTTCAGCATCGTCAACTTCTTTTAAAATAACAGCAAAAGCAAACTCTTCACCACCAAAGCGGCAAAAAACATCATCAATTCTCAGTATGTGCGTTAATATATTTGCTAATTCAACCAGTAAGCGGTCACCCACATTATGGCCATAGGTGTCATTCACTAATTTAAAGTTATCAACATCAAATATTCCAAATGCAACTGGCCCCCCGTGTCGAATACTAGACCTAACCAGTTTATTGACTTGATCTGAAAAAAAGCGACGATTAGGAATACTGGTTAACGGATCAAAAAACGCTATTTTTTCAAGCTGCGATTTAGCTTGTTGTAGTTCAAATGTTCTTTCTTGTACTAAGTTTTCTAGGTTAATTTTTAATTCTTTTAGATCTTTATTTCTTTTTTCTAACTGTTCTGTTTGAAATTTACTTTTTGAAACGTCCCGTTGAATCGCTGCAAAATGAGTAACCTCATCAAACTTATTTTTCAACGGGATAATATTCATTTCAACCCAGTAAGGCCTCCCTCTCACGTCATAATTTAACAGTGTTTCAGTTACTTCTTCGTGACGCTCTAATGCAGAATAAATTCTTTGCTTAGCTTGCGGGTCGGTTAAGTTGCCTTGTAAAATTCGGGGTGTTTCACCAATTATCTCTGACGAACTATAGCCTGTAAGAATTTCAAAAGCCTTATTTACATAAATTATTTTAGGCCCTTCAGGGTGTTTAATATTTTTTGCATCGGTAATAACCACCATGTCTTGCGTATTTTCTACTACATCGTGAAACGAAATTTGCTGCTTAGCATCAGAAATATCACTAAGAGTCACTACTATAAAATTTTTATCATCGTCATGCCCTTCAAAATAAGCATTAGCCATAAACCAGCTTATTTCCTTACTTGACCCGCCAACAACACCTAAAACTTTATTGACCACTTTCTTTCTTGTTGATTTAACAACATTAACGGGATAGTCCTCAACGGCCATGAGGTTGCCTTGCTCGTCGATGAGTGTCCAATGAGGATCGTAAATATCTCTTCCAATTGCTTGCTCGTAGTCTAATTTCAATAACGCTAACCCCGTCGGGTTTATGTAAACAATCGATGTATCCCAGTTATGAATAACCACGCCTACCTGAGCGTATTCAAGTAGGTTTTTAAAATTTAAATCACTAATATCTTTCATAATTTTTTCATAAAAATTAAGTTCATAATAAAAAGATAGGTTAAAACTAAAAAAATAAAAGTAATTAAAAACCATTCGTACTAAATAAATGATGCGTTACTTCGCAAGTTAAACTTTTAATACCCTCCTCAATTAAATAGTTATTTTTAAGACACCTAAACCTGATCAGTAACCAGGCAAATGCTTTGCTATGCGGCTGCCCTCTTCAATACATTTTTTAGCACTGTTAACATCAAATTTAATTGTAAAAAAAAGCAAGCCGTAATGGCTTGCTTTTTACGCCCGTTCAAAGGCTACACACTTTCAACATAAATTTTAAAAACGGTAACTAGCACCAAACGTAATACGACGGTCAGTAAGGCCTTGGAAACATAATAGCGAGCCTTCGTTAACACATGACTGACTAATTTCAGACTCTGTGATATTTACGGCCTCTAAACCAATATTAAGCTGCTCGTTTACATCATAGCTAATACTTGCATTAAGCTGACCACGGTCTTCTTGCACCACTGGAAAGCCCCATGGGAAGCTAGATGTACTACCGAAATCATTAGAACGGTAACCTTCACGCCATGTGTAACGCATACGTGCTGATAAACCAAATTTTTCATAGTACAGAGTAAAGTTATAGGCATTTTCTGATAAGTTAAGTAGCCCTTGTATTTCGCTTACTTCAATACCCGATGTACCGGTACTTGCAGCAAATACATTGCTTGCTCTTGAAGTGGCCTTATTGACAGTTTCACCACCAGAAAACTCTTGAATGGTATAGTTAGCCAATACACCAAAGCCCGACGCCCAACCTAAATCTTTTTCAAAGCTAGATAGGTCATACTGGAACGCAAACTCAATCCCTTTTTGGGTTGTTTCGCCAGTGTCGTTTACTTTAGTTTCAGTCCCCACACACACACCACGACCATTTTCAGGGCCAAATACGTTAATGTCGGCAATCGGGTTGAAAATTCCCCCACCTTCACATGGGTCTGTTAAATCTCTGTATCCTGTTACTGGGTCTTCTACCGGCGAAGTTAGCTGATTAACATGAAGTTCTTTACGTGTTTTATGAAATATACCTACGCTAAATACGCTCGCTTCAGTAAAGTACCAATCAGCTGATAGATCGTAAGATAATACTTCTTCTGGTTTTAACCCGGGGTTGCCAAATTCAACTTCATCATTTGGGCTGGTGCTGTAAGTGATAGAGGTAGATAGGTCATTATAATCTGGACGACGAATATCTTTACCTGCACCAAAACGAACCACTACATCTTCTGACACATCGGCAACTAAATTTAAACGTGGTAACACAAAGCTATAATCTGATTCATTGGTAATACGCGTTACAAGCTCGTTACCACTGCCATCTTGTGTTACTGAGTTACCTGTAGATTCAACATCGGTTTGAATATAACGTAAACCAAAGTTACCGCGGAACATGTCGTATTCAAAGTTAGCTTGCGCGTAAAAAGCGTGGGTAATTTCTTCTATGTCAAAAAAGCCAGAAGAACTTGAAGTTGGTGCATTTAGCGTGCGGCTAGAACCATGAGTTTGTAATGCTTGCTGAAGTGTTGCAAGTACTGCATCTGGGTCTGAAGCCACGAGTTCTGGGTCAATAAGTAAAAAGTCGCCAATATATAACGAGCGGCCATCAGCCTCATTAAAGTTATCCGGGCCAGCTACTAAAAGGTCAGCGAATAAATCACCTCTTGGGCTATCTGCCATTGAACGCAAACCCACACTTGATGTGATCTCATTCTGCTTACTCGCTGATTTGCTGTAGCGATAACCAAAATCAACAGAAGTAACAATTGAATCTGTGTAGTATGTTGAATCTATACGGAACGCATCTTCAGAGTTCTCAACGGTATCTTGCCCAATGTTTACGTCACGTAGTACCACATTTGCCGGGTCAAGTAATTGCTCAACCGTAGGCGCATATTCAGCACCCTCTGCAATACCAAAAGCTAATGCACCACCTGATAAGTCGTATTCAAATGGCACGCTGTTATCGTTACCGCCACCAGCATCTAAAGGGGCATTTGGGTTAATAAAATTAAGCGTAGTATTAAAGCTTGGTGTTGTTGTATCAGAAGATGACGATGCAACCTCAGCGCTTACAAACCATTTGTCACCTTGCCATTCACCGCCTAATCTAAAAATATTACTGTCGGTTACGCGTGAGTTTGTGTCACTCGAAAAACGTAAATTTGGATCGTCATCATCATTTGCTAAATTTACCGGGATTACACCGCGTAAAGCCGCTTGAATTGACCCTAGGTTAGTACCACCTAGCGAACCTAAGTTAACTGTTTCAAAAGCATCAGGAACAGAGATGTCATTGAGTGCACTGACACCTGACGCCTGAACACGAGAGCTTTCTTGGCGACGCTCTTGGTCGTTAACTACCGCATCAAAATATAGCTTAGTATTATCGTTTGGTGCCCACTCAAGTGTACCTACAAAGTTTTTAGTTTCGTATTCGTAGTTATCGTAATCTTGCACAAAGAACTGAATAGGCAGAAAGTCGAAAGACTGTGCACTCGCGACCCCGCTATCAGCGGTAATTATGTTATCTCTATCTGCACGAGGGCGAAATGCAGTCACATCTTGCTCGGCATAACTGCCACTGACTAAAACACCAAATTTACCAAAGTCACCTTCCCAATTATCTGCAAAGGTACCTGAAAAACGAGGTTGTAAACCGCTATCAGTGCTTAGGCTACTATTCTCGCCTTGCACTCTAATTGTGGCTAATTGTTCACCTAGTTGAAGTGGGCGAATTGTTTTAAGATTTATTGTTCCACCTACAGAACCTTCAATTGTTTTAGCTTCAGGAGATTTGATGACCTCTAAACTAGATATGATCGACGCTGACACATCTTCAAAGCTAATACCACTTCGTCCAGAGCCTGAACCCACTGTTGATACACCGTTTATTTCGGTACGGTTTGCATCGGTACCACGAATTTGTACACCCGTACCAACACCTGCTTGACGTGTAATTTGAATACCCGTCACGTTCTCAAGTACTTCAGCTAAGTTTTGGTCAGGTAACTTACCAATATCCTCTGACTGAATAATTTCTACAAGGCTATCTGCTGAACGTTTTTCAGCAAGTGCATTAGTTAAAGACTGACGTATACCAGAAACTTCAATTACCTCCAGATCATCCTTAACCTTTTTGGTCTCTTCTTGCGCATGAACAGAGAGAGACATATTCATAGCTGTTGCAGATATAACCGCCAGTGTGATTTTTGATAAATTATAATTCATAGTTTTTTCCTGTGTGTGTGAAACGCTATGCTACTTGTTACTTTTCATACAAAAAGTGAATTAGTGTATTACAAAAGGTTAACTGAATATTTACACTCAAAACCAAAAAGGTCAACCACCCTGTAAGTCAAAAATCACAAATCAACCTGAATTTGTTATTACCAAAAATCATATTTTTAAACTTATCCACAACAAGATTATAGTACAGAAATACAACTTACTGTAATTAATATGGTTTTTAAAATAATAAATCAATACTATATCACTACACGCTAGGTATTTTTTGGTTACTTGGTCGGTTATATTATTTAGCTATAAACTGTGTTTTTTTGAGTATAAAGTGAAAAAAACCAAAAAATTGGTTAACCAATTAAAAGTCTATTAGACTTTTAGCTACATAAAAAAAGCAATTAAATTAGATAATGACTCGTTTTATGATAACTAGCTCAATAAAGTGATTTGTCTTGAGGTAGGAAAACATGCCTAGAAAGAGTGAAAATATATTAATTGATTATGCTAAATGAGGGTTATTGTGCGCCTAGGATCAAATGGGGTGACTAAATGGGTAAAGCACTAATGCGCATTGATACTTCTTAACCTAAACGCTGCTTAAGAGGTTTAATAACCAGTTAAATATTGATGATATTTAATTATGTTTTCTAGTTAGCATTTTAACTAAAAAACAAAGCAAATTTGCACGTCAGTAACGAGTCAATAGCAGAAATATTCAATACCGTTGGCGCTAGCATAGCCGCTTCAAATCAATTTATTACCCAAAGTTTGGATTATTTATTTTATTGGTATAACTAAACATAAAAAGCCCCAATGGGTATAAACCAATTGGGGCTTTTTAAGTTATAAACTATTACAGTTTATAACTTAAACCTAAGAATAAGCGTGGGCCGTAATCGTTTACTTCACCTAAGTTGTCTTCAACGAAGAAATCTTGCGACTTAGGAGCACTAAATAAATTAATTGCTTCTGCTTTAACTCTAAAGTGCTTATTAATTTTGTACGATGCACGCATTTCCCATACACCTACCGAATCAACATAACGTAAGCGTGTACCATTGCTTGTATAAGGTTGGAAATACTCACTACGGTATTTGTAAATAACCGCAGTATCAAAGCCACCTATTTGGTAATAAAGTTGGCTACTAAATACATGTTTAGAAAACCCTGGGACAGAGCCTGGCTCAACAATACCCTCTTGCAGCTGCGTCGTATTGCCATCAACGTCTGTTACAAATGTATCACCGTATAAGCTGTCTTCAAATTCAAAGTCCGTGTCGGCATAGTTATAACCAAACTTAACACCAATGCCACTATCCCAACGGTATGAAAAGGAAGTTTCTAGACCTAAGATCTCACTTTCTTCGTCGTTTGTTACTGAATTTGTAATAGGCAATGAAACGGTTTCACCCCCAACAACAAAATCTTCAATAACTGTGCGCTGTTGGAAGCCGCCTTGGAACTGCTTATAGTAAAGGCTTAATGCAAAAATTGAATCTTCATTAGGATACCACTCAAATGCTGCATCGTAGTTCCACGACATTAGAGGCTGTGTATCTGGGTTACCAGAACCGTTAACACCCACTAACAAGTCACTAATTGTAGTGGCTGTATCAGATGTGTCTTCTTGAAAAGAGCGGCTATAACCCAAATCAGATGGATCTGCACGCGACATACCACGGTAAATACCCGCACGTAATAAAATATCTTCGCTGTAATCAACCACTAAGTTAAAACTAGGTAAAAACTTGGTGTAATCACCGCCACCCTTTATTTTATCAAGTGTGCCAGTGTCTGATTCAACCAGAGAAAGAACCCCTGTATCACTGGTAACAACATCAAAACTATTTCTAAAACCAATTGATGTTACTTCAGTATCTACAATACGCAAACCAAAGTTACCACGAATGAATTTACCAAACATTTCTGTATCGTAATTAGCCATTAAGTAAGCAGCAGTTGTTTTTTCAGTTACATCAATGGTTCCTGCGTTTTGGTATTCGACCTCAGGGTATTCAAATACGCCACCCTCATTAGACGCGACAACTGCACGAGAAAAACATTCGTTGTCGTAAGTCGCCCATGATGAACCTGTACCTGAATCTACAACATTACCGTCGCTATCTACATGCGTGATGATATTTCCATCTGACACGCTAGACAAAAAGCCTGATTCAGGAAAGTCAATTTGACAACCCTGAAGCACGTCGAGTGCCTCAGCGCCTGAACCTAATGTAAACTGATTACGAGAACCGTTACCGTTAGTACCACCAAATTGTGTAAAGCTAAGCTCTGAAGTACGAATGCCACCTTGAATTGTAGTGAACATGCCGCTATCAAGTAAATAGTCAAAATCTAAACGCGCAGACACTACCTTATTATCACGAACATTTTCGCGGTCTATGCGTGTTCTTAAGCTATCAGTAAAGTTAGATATATCTGTTACGTCAAAATCAGTAAGCGTAAAATGTGGGATGTTTTCGCCCATATCCCACGAAAAGTAATTACGGCCAGCGGTTCTGCCTCGGTTAGAAATTTGCAGCTCTTCACGCGACGTTTTTGAATACGCTAAATCTAAATCAATGGTCAGTCTATCATTGACCGTATGTTCGATATTTAAGCCGTAACCACGGTAATTTTCTTCACGAGAAAATTGCTCACCAGCTGACTCAATACGCTCTTCACCTTCCCAATGCAGAATGCCTCCAACATCGTTAGTAACAAGTGATGGGCCTGTTATGCCTGGCGTTGCACGCTTTTGTAAAAAAATTAAATCATGGCGTGCTTCTCGTTGCGTTCTATCAGAAATTTGGCTATCAAAATTAATATCCCATTCTGCAGACGGTTGATACTGAAATGCAAAAAATACCGCATCACGCTCGTCAGACGTTTCGTTTTGACGAAAGCTTCGACTGCTGCCAGTCCATGCGTATGGAGTACCATCACTAACCGCTTTTCCTGTATCTGGATCGATCTCAGTGTCATAACCTTGGTTATTACTGCCGTTTACTTGATCCTCACAATCCCCAGCGCTACTTCTGTAAAAGCCTTCATTGGTATTAGTAGGATCGTTTAAACACGCCCAAAGTGACGAACCAGATGGGCTAGAACTACGATACTCTGCTTCTGGCTGTGAAATATCTTGGCGCTGTACACCAAAAGAAAAACCAACTGCTTGGCCATTGTCGAATTCAAACTGGTCAACATAACTAAATGTTCCGCGGTAACCTAAGTCACTTTGTAATGAGTTATCTACATTACTTTCATCCGGGTTATAGTTTAGTTTAACTTCACCTTGCAAGCGCTGCTTGCCAAAATCTAGTGGGGTTACAGTTTCAAGTGCAATAACACCTGCAACCCCCCCTTCAATCATTGAAGCATCTTGGGTTTTATAAATAGCTACTTTCTTTACAAGTTCAGATGGAAATTGTGAAAAGTTTACTGAGCGGTCACCGCTACCATTGGTCGCTTCACGGCCGTTTATGTGTGTTGCACTTAAAAATGGGCCTAAGCCGCGAATGGTAATTTCTGTTGCCCCACCATTTTCACGATGTGATGCAGCGCCTGTAATAGACTCTAATGCTTCACCTATCGATAAAGCGGGTAAATCACCAATATCTTCAGATGAAAGACCGTCAACAACGGTTGTGGCTTCGCGCTTTATGGCTATTTGATCTTGAATTGTTCTACGAGTGCCTGTAACACTGATGATTTCTACATCAGGCTCGACCTCAGTCGCTTTTGCTTGTTCTTGTTGTGCGTGCGCTGAAAATACACATGAGCTTGCTACACTCGCAATAGCGGCTGTTCGTACCCATTTAGCTACCGGGCTCAGTGCGAATTGACCTGAACGCATTTTATTATTTTTTGAAGACTTCAACGACATTTTTATGCTCCGTTGGTTATTGTTGTGTGAGTGTTGTGTGTTGACTTGTTATTCATCTGTATAAGTTATGTGACAACTGTTGTTAATATACTCAAGTAACCACAGATGATCAACCAATTTTACAGCCAAAACATTACCAATTAACATACCAATTTTCACAAACCAGCATTACCAAGGGGTCAAGCGGCGTTGTAATGAAAAATAATTAGAAAAGCAAAGGCATTTTTCGGTCATATTTTACTCACAGGCATAAAAAAACCCCAAAGAAGGGGCTTTTTATTTAAGAGTATTTACCAAGGTTAATCGTTCTTAACAACCCATGTTGAGCCAACACCTACATCACTCGCTTGAATGTAGTAAAGCCCTTTTGCACCTGCCACAGCTTGTAAACCAGCTGGATCTGTTTCAAGTAATGTGCTTGCTGCAAATACATATTCAAGTATTTCTTTACCGTTTGCAGCTGGGTCTTGGTCAATAGCACCATCGGTATCAAATGAGCCGTTACCATTTAGGTTTCTGATTGCAACCCAATCGCCACTTGTATCACCAGATACACGGCTATCCATGTAACCAAAGTTGTTGCTTAATACCGACGTATCATGCTTGATTAAATCACAGTCGTATTCAAAAGCATGGTCGCTATCAAGCGTATTTGGATAAAATAACCCTTGTGTTAAGGCGCTACTTTCAATGGTATCTGCATCAGTTTGATCACCTAAGCCATTAGCAATAAGGTTTCCATCAAAGTTTATAACAAATGCATTTTTAGTTAAGCCATACAGTACAGGAGCATTATCCACTGTAAGTTCATCACAATCACCCACTGGGGCACGAGAACCTATTTCAGTACTAAACACAATTGGTTGCTGAGAGTTCAAAACCGTGTTGTTTGTTACCGTCAACGTAAAGTCACCCGCAGCGTCTAATACGGCTTGGTTGCCTGAGTTTGGTACACCACCATCAGCTTGAGAGAATGGGTTTGCAGTAAATACAATTCCACCAGCCTCTTTATTACCAGAACGAATACCTGCAATGTAATTGTTACTAATAGTATGCCCAAGAGGTGTAATTAATACGCCAGCAGGACGATCGCTAGAGCTTGCAATATCAGTAGTACGAATAATAACGTTGTCTGTCACGCTGTTAAAACCACCATCCTCTAGTGAAATCCCGCCATTAGGGTTAACAACAGTGTTACCTTTGATAGTTGCTCCCGATGTTTGCACACGCATTAAACGACGACCGGTTACAAAGTTTTCTACGCGGTTATATTGAATCTTAAAGTTTGCATCGTCAGCGGCATCTGAACCAGTAGTACTTCCCGCATTAATTAAATGAAGGCTTGAGTTACCAAAATTTGGATTCGCACTGGTGCCACTAAATAAATTGTATTGAACAACATGGTCGCTGCCTGATGAAGCAATTTTAATAACGGAGCCATTTTCAGCATTATCACGGTTACTAAATGTATTTCGCTCTATTAGCGCGCCCGTACCTTTGATCATTAACCAGTGGTAAGTCGAATTATTTAACTCGGCTTCATCGCCATCCATTGTATTTTGAGTAAACTCGAAGTTATTACCTTCAGAATAAATAATTGCACTTTCTTCAGTCTCACAAAATGAGCCTGATTTTGTATCTATATTTTTAAACGTAAGCCCTGTTAACGCAGCACCTTCTACCCCTGCGGCAACATGAATACATACTTCCCCGCTAATCACTGGCGTTTGCTCTTCAACAGCGCGAAGCGTTACACCACTAGTCAGTAAAACTTCATCCATATCAGCGTAAACACCGGTATTGAGGCCAACAACATCACCATCAGCAAGGCCGCCACTTACCGCACTTAGTAGCTCTGTTGGTGAGCTAACAAGTTGAGAATAAATAACCGTTTCTAGTGAACCAGTTACAGAACCCTCAAATCCGTCGTTATCGGTGTAAGAAGCACTCACAGAAATAATCGCACCTGCATATGCCGCAGGTGAAAACGTGTTACTGTTTGTATCGGCTACTTCAACGCCATCGGCAAACCAGCTGTAGGTTACATTTGTTTCTTCAATACCATTATTATCTGTTAGTTGCGCTGTCAATTCACCGCTAACTATGTAAGGTGACGTGCCTATAATTGCAATACTTCCCGCTTCATCAACCGCAACGGCAGATACGGGAATTGTTTTTTCTGATGTATTATCTTCTGCAAAACCATTGTCATCTGTATAAGTTACCTGTACTGATACAGCTTGCCCAATTAATGCAGCCTCTACAATATATTCGCTTTGGGTTGCACCCACTATTTCTTCATCATCAGCGAACCATTGATAAGTAATTTCTCCGGATACGCCATCCATGTCTGTAATATCGGCGCTAAGCGTATTGCCGACTGTCGGTGTGCCACTAATTGCTACATCACCTTGCGCATTAACGCGCGCAACAGGCGTTGTAGCAGCTGAAGTCACAGACTCAGCAAACCCGCGTTCGTCTTCAAACGATGCTGTAACTGTAATTACACGGTTAAACTGTGCTTCTGTAAGCATGAGTGAAGAAAGCACTTCTCCCTCAATAACCACGTCATCTGCTAACCACTCGTACACAACAGTTAAGCTATCAAAGCCGTTTTCATCTTCAACATTTGCTGTTAGCTCAGAGCCAATAAGTGCATCCCCTGTTATTGTTACGCTTGCTGGAAATGCAATGGCGGCAACATCTGAGGTAGGATCTGAAATATGCGACTCGTTAACCCCTCCATCATCGGTGTATTTAGCTTGAGCTGTAATAGCTAAGCCAATTTGATCGTCTGTAAGTGTAAACGATGCGCTATTAGCACCTTCTATTACTTCGTTATCTGCATACCAAAAATAAGAAACAGTACCTGATATACCATCAGGATCTGACACGTTTGTTGTTAATGTTTGACCACTTGTGGCTGTCCCTGACAAAGCAATGGCGCCCAATTCGTTGTCATTATTATTTGCGTCAGTGTCACAACCAACTATTGCAGCTGCAATAGCGCATAGTGCAAAGTGTTTTAAATTCATGATGCCTCTATTCTCCATTTTATAGGTTAAATATTTGGCCAGCTATTGTGTGTGTTACCAAATAATCGTACTGGTTGTTACCAAACTTACTTTATTTGAAAATAAATTGTTAACCAACTTGGTCATATAACCATAATGAGAATGATATTTCCAGCTTATTTACTGAATTTAGTGCGGCTTTGCATAAATAAAACATAGGTGGTGCAAGTAGAAATGAAATAAGGTGTTTACCAATTGGTTTTACAAAGCCATATAAAAATACAAACGAATACTGAACGAGTTTGTATAATAAAGAGTTCCTAGAACAAGAAGATTTGTAATTAGTTGAGGAGGAAAGTAACAGAGAAAAGCGTTCTCTGTTACTAAATAACCGAAGTGAAGGGTAATGAATTAATTTAGCGCTGACTTGTTAAAATAATCAACCGGTTCAGTTGAACCTAGAGTAACGGGTACTCGTTGGTGTAAATCGTCAGGAGCTATCTCTAAAATTCGAGCGCCACGTGATGTGGCTTTACCGCCTGCATTTTCTGCAAGCATTGCAAGTGGATTGGCTTCATATAAAAGTCTAATTTTGCCATTATCATTGCCTACCCGCTTATCTTGCGGGTATAAAAATAAACCACCGCGACATAAGATTCGGTGTACATCGCCAACCATTGCCGCATTCCAACGGATTGAACTTTTTTCAAAGCTTTCAGATGTGTAAAGCAACTTGTCAAAATAGACTTGTGTAGGCTCATCCCAATAACGGTAATTTGCCATATTTACGGCAAACTCACGGCTTTGAGAAGGAATGTGTAACTGTTGGTTTGTTAGTAAATACCCGCCATGTGTTGAGTCAAGCGTATAACAGCGTGTTGGCCCACCGGTGGTCATTACAAGTAATGATGAAGGGCCGTATAATACATAACCTGCACACACTTGGTTTACACCCTTTTGGTTAAACTGCTCATCACTGTCAAAAGGTACGTCATCTCTTGCCAAGTAAATAGTAAAAATTGTGCCTATTTGACCATTTACATCAATATTAGAAGAGCCATCGAGCGGATCAAAGGCAACAATAAATGCACCATCAGGGTGGCCACCTACCGCGTGATCTTCTTCCTCAGAGGCCACTGTTCTGACCGAACTGTCCTCAAGAAGAATATCTTTAAGCAATTGATTGGCAATAATATCTAGTTTTTTTTGAACTTCACCCTGAATGTTTTCATTCATTGTGGAGCCTAGCACCCCTGCAAGTTCACCTTGACCAACCCTAAACGCAATCTCTTTACTTGTGGCTAAAATGGTACGGATAAGCAAAATTAAATCCGTTCTTACACCGTCTTCTTTTAATACTGTATTTAGTCTTTTCATGAGCTATACCGATTTACACAATTAAGATCTTTAAAGCATTGGGTTAGTCTAGAAACCATATGCTGCTCAGAGTGGCGAAGCCACACGCGTGGGTCGTAGTACTTTTTATTTGGTTTATCGTCACCGTTGGGGTTACCAATTTGACCTTGCAAGTAGTCCTGGTTGGTGTTGTAGTAATCTAAAATACCCTTCCAACATGCCCACTGCGTATCGGTATCAATATTCATTTTAACTACACCATACGTTAATGACTCCGCAATTTTTTCTTCCTCAGAGCCACTGCCACCATGAAACACAAAGTTAATTGAATTACTTGGTAAATTGAATTTTTTAGACACGTAAGCTTGTGAGTCTTTTAAAATAGTAGGTGTGAGTACAACGTTTCCTGGTTTATATACGCCGTGAACATTGCCAAAAGACGCAGCAATAATAAAATTAGGGCTAATAGCAGTTAAGCGTTCAAATGCGTAAGCCACATCTTCTGGCTGAGTATAAAGCGCTGAACTATCAAGGTGTGAGTTATCAACACCATCTTCTTCTCCGCCTGTACAACCAAGCTCAATTTCTAGTGTCATCCCGATTTTAGCCATGCGTGCTAAGTAGCGCTCACATATTTCTATGTTTTCTTCTAAAGACTCTTCAGATAAATCGATCATGTGTGAGCTAAACAGCGGCTTGCCTGTCAATCTAAAATGCCTTTCGCCTTCATCTAACAAACCATCTATCCATGGCAATAGTTTTTTAGCGGCGTGATCGGTATGAAGCATAACAGGCACTTCGTAATGTGCCGCAACACTGTGAACATATCTTGCCGCGCTCACAGCACCAAGAATTGCACCTTGTTGTTCAGGCAATGAAAGTCCTTTACCACAAAAAAACTGTGCTCCGCCATTAGAAAGTTGAATAATAACTGGCGACTTCATTTTTTTAGCCGTTTCTAAAGTTGCATTAATAGAGGTTGTGCTAACCACATTAACCGCAGGCAGTGCATACTGATTAGCACGCGCATGATCATATATTGCACTTACCTCGTCACCCACTATTACACCAGGTAAAATAGTTGGAGATAAATCATTCATTTTAGCGCTCCCTCCTATTTGATTGCTTGAATGCATGAATCAGTAATAGCTTGCCAATTTTCTTGTGCAACCCATTCCTTTTTAGCAACCCAAGTTCCACCCACTGCAAATACGTTATTTAAAGAAAGATAATCCATTTTATTACTTTCACTTACCCCACCCGTTGGGCAAAAGCTAACTGCTCTAAACACACTTGATACAGCTGATACAAATGGCGCTCCTCCAGCAAGTGAAGCTGGGAATAACTTTTGCTCCTCAAAACCATATTCTAACGCCATTAAAATATCACCGGTATTTGATACGCCAGGTAAAACAGGCACCCCACACTTTGCTAACGCGCTAAGTAATTTAGGGGATACTGCTGGGGTAACAATAAAATCAGAACCAGCATCAATTGCTTGCTGTAAAATAGTTTCGTTAATAACGGTACCTGCGCCAACTTTAAGCTCTGGGACTTGCTCTTTAATCGCTTTTAAAGCATCAATTGAGGCGTCTGTTCTTAGCACAACTTCAACCAAAGTAAGGCCTGCTTTAGCCATTGCTTTTGCAATTTGTACACCCTGCTCTGGTGTATCAGCTTGAATTATAGGTAGCAGTGTTTGCCCTGACATAAGTTCAGAAAAGCGAGTCATAACGTTGTTCCTTTATTTTAAGTAATTTGGCCGAGGTATGGAGGCCTTAAATTTTATTAAATGCCAGCTTCAACCATTGCCTGTTGAAAAACATCTTTTGGTGCAATGGCACCCGGTTGTTGAATAACAGCTCCGGCTGCTTTGGCGCCCAATTGCACTGCATCTGCAATTGGCTTACCTGAAAGTCGAGCGCCTAAATAGACTCCGTTAAAGGCATCGCCCGCGGATGTTGTATCTATAACTGTAGTAACAGGTATTATTGTGTGACTTTGAAGTGTATTGTCTAATTGTGTAATAACAGACTCAGGACCATTTTTAACAACGATCTCATTAATTTGATATGGTTTTAAGTATTCGATGACCGCCTCAACACTATGCACATTATAGAGTGTTGTTAAATCTTCAACCCCTGGAAGGGTTACATCGGCAATACTAAACGCTAAATGGTACTGCGCTTTAGTGTCTTCAACACTCTCCCACAAACGGGGTCGGTAATTAGGATCGAATACAATTTTTACACCAGCGTCTTTAAGTTGCTTTAAAACATCCCAAAACTGGTCGCGTGATGTTTTATCTATAATCGCTAAAGATATTCCTGAAAAAAAGAACATGTCACCTTGGCATAGTTGGCTAACACAATCGGGGGTTAAAAATTCAACGGTTTTTTTTGCTGCTGAATCATTGCGCCAGTAAATAAAGCTTCGTTCACCATGTTCATCTGTCTCAATGTAATACATACCCGGCACTTTGCTTTCGTGACTAAATACGAGCTGTGTATCAAGTTGCTCACTTTTAAAGCGATCGCGCATTTTTATACTTAGGTTGTCTTGCCCTAAAGCCGTAATTACAGATGTTCCTACTTCAGGAAAACAGCGTTTCAAATATACAGCTGAATTATATACATCGCCTGCAAAAGATTGATGTAACGTAGCAGCGCTCATAGCTCTGAGCTCTACCATGCATTCACCCATAAAATAAATAGTATTCATTTTTGAAAGTATCCTTTGTAACTAACTGCTATGCGCAGACACTGGCGTGTTGGCATAGCAGTTGAAGCAGATTAATCAGGCTTTTTAAGGGGTTCGATTTTAGGAATTAAAATCCATACAGCCGCCATAGCAATAATGGCAAGTGATGCACCAATTATGAATGCCGGAGCATAATTACCATCAGCAGTTAATATTGGTACCAGTGAAGTAAGGCCTACCGCACCCAGTTTTGCAGCCATGCCTGAAAAACCAGACAAGGTACCGACCGCCTTTTTACCTAGTAAGTCACTTGGTAAAGTTTGGACATTACCAATAGCGGTTTGAAAACCGAACAGAATAACAGCCATTATAAGAACAGCCGTAGTTGGGCCACCTGGGTTTGCCATAGCTAATAATGCAGGGAGCATAATTAAACAGCCAATCGTAATTGTCAGCTTACGGGTTTTATCTGTATTCCAACCCGATTTAAGTCTGTTTTGAGCCAATAGACCTCCAAACCATGCGCCAAACATTGCACCTACGTAAGGAACCCAACCATATATACCAATAGATTTAACGTCCATTGCATATACTTCGTTTAAGTAAATTGGTATCCAAAAAACAAATAACCACCAAATAGGATCTATCGCTGCTGATGCAATAATGACACCCCAGCTTTGTTTACGAGAAAGCAACTCGCCAGTAGAAGGGTTGTACTCTTCTTCGTCTTCGCCCGTTACGTCGCCGTTGTCATCAACACGTCTTTGACCGGTTAGGATATATTCGCGCTCTTCCTCGCTTATCCAAGGGTGAGAGCCCGGTGGCGCTTTCACTAAAATCAACCACGGTACTAACCATAAAAAACCTAAAGCACCAACAAAAACAAACACCATTTGCCAGCTAAAATATACCGTTAAGTAAGCAATTAATGGTATTGCTATAATGCCACCAATTGCAGCACCTGAGTTAAAAATACCCTGTGCAAGCGCACGTTCTTTAGTTGGGAACCATTCAGCGTTACCCTTGGCTGCACCTGGCCAGTTACCGGCTTCAGCTACACCTAAAATGGCACGAAAAATACTTAAGCTTAAAACGCCTTGCGCAAATGCATGAGCAATTGTTGCCAACGACCACACACCAATTGATAACACAAAACCAAAACGGGTACCCACCCAGTCAAATATTTTACCAAAAATGGCTTGGCCAAATGCGTAGGCAAATACAAACACAATAGAAATGTTTGCGTAGATTTGTTTACGTTCTAATGCAGATTCATCAGGAAATAGTTCTTCTACAATATCTGGCCAAAGTACACTTAGTGCTTGGCGGTCAATGTAATTTATGATGGTTGCTAACGCGATTAACGCAATAACCCACCAGCGTAAGCCTTTAAGTTGCATAATTATTCCTCAAGAAAGTCTTCACGGGCTGGACTAAAGGTATCGATTAAAATACCACCTGTTGGGCACGTAGCGCCATGATCGGCAAATGGAGGAATAAAACAGCTATCACCCGGTTTCAAAATTTCAGTTACACCGTCAATATTAAAGTGAAACTCGCCTTCAACTACGTAGGTTACTTGTGAGTGTCTATGCGCATGGTTATAACCAATTGCGCCTTTTTCAAACCAAATTTTAACGGCCATTAGTTCTTCGTTAAATCCTAACATTTGACGCTTTAAACCATTGCCTAGATCTTCAATTTCAGTTTTGTCACCAAATGAAAAATGTGCACTTTGCTTTTGCATCCTAATTACTCCTAATTATTCTTCAACGCATAAACGCCAAGTCGGTCGCTTAAGGTGAATGACTTATTTTTAAATGTGAAATCGTTTTTAGCTGCGCTTTGTGACTTATTAATTGCAACTAAATATGGCGTATTCTTTACGTTTAGTTCAACAAGTATTAAGTCACCCTGTGTGCTGTACGTTAACTCTGAAACACGGCTAACTGCTTCTAATGTGTATTCTTTGCTTGGGTTATATTCACCATGAGGCTCTAGAACAGACACAAACGTGTGTTGTTTTTGCCCTTCTACGCGACGAATAAAACCATTTTCGTTGCGTAGGTTAAAGTTAGGGTCATTTGCGCCTATTTGAGTAAATAAAAATAACTCGTCGCCGTTAACTAGGCTTGTTTGTGTATAGAAGCGGCCATTATCATTTAACCATGTTACCTTTGCTAACCCCTTTTCAGGCGTTGCTTGTCCTTTTAACCATAGGTGTTGATAACCATTGCTTTCACCTAGAGCCTTTAGCTGCTTTGTATTAGCACGTAAGCTAAAGTTGGTATCAATCAATTGGCCTTTATAGTGTAAAGGCAAATCAAATTGATGCGCTTTATTTGCATCTATATCGAACATGTCAAGTGCTACAGTGCTTTCTAGCTCTGGTAAGTTAACAAGTGCTAAAATACGTTTTAATGCAATCCCTTTGTAGGCTGTGGTTATTTCCCCACTTGCGACAGTGCCAAACTCATTGGTTTCAAAAAAGTTAAGCTTAGGATAGTTATTATTTCCTACTTCTACATTGGCATTAAAGTGAGATGTTTCATCTACAACAACAGTGTTATGCGCAACAGTATGTTTTGCATAGGTTTCGTTCTCTGGAAGATAACGGCCACCGTACTTAGCCTCTACATTTAAAAAGCGTGCCGCGCCGTAGTCAGATATGATTTCGTTACCATGGTCGTAAAACTGCCATGTAAGCTTATCAAAGTGACCATGACCTAAACCTTGTGCAGCAGGTTTAAACAAAAGGGCTTGATCGCCGCCTACCTTAGTTCGCATAACCACTAAAGCGCCTTGCTTTCCATCGTTACCGTCGCCAAAGGCAACTGATTTGAATATGTATGGCGTTTCATTCTTATCATCTAGCGCTTGAGCCACCTTTAAACCGTCGCCTGTAAGGACTACCTGATCTTGATACTTAGCAATGTCTAGGTAACCCGCATCGTTAGTTAAACCGTAAGCAGCCGTTACACCTTGTACTAATTCAATCGTGTCAATACCTTTACTTTTTATGGCATCGTTAATCGGGAAGAACAAACCGTTATAACTAAGCTGAATAGTGGTATCAATTGCTTTTGGTAAAATGCCATCGCGGTAATCAAAAATTTTTCTTTGTGGCTCATTGTTTTCAATTGCTTTTGCAAAGGTAACAAACGGCAGTAATGCAAAACGTTGATAATAAGGTCCTTCGTTGTAATAGCCTTGTGGAGAAAACAGCATTTCTAATTGCTTAATGAAACCACCTTTGCCCGATTTGTTTAAATCATAGAGTGATTTTTCTACCCACTCAGGTTCATCTAACACATAACCTGCCATACCCACACCTGCAGTAGCCCAGGTACCATGGTTATGCACTTTATTAAATGTTGAAGGCTGACCTACTGACGTAAACAATGAAACAGGACGTAATAAATCGCCTTCTATCACTTTTTTATTTTCATCACTTAGCGAATCATGAATTAAGTCGTATGCCTGAATTGTATAAACAAGCCACATTGCTTCATTCAAGCTTTGCCAAAAAAACTTACCTGGGTTTTGAGAATTCATTTTACGTTTTGGGTGTAACCCTAGCGTAGGGTAAAGCTCAGCATATTGAAGCAACATATCGCGCACATAATATGCGTATTTATCATCTTGGCTTAATTGATAAATAATCCCAGCGTTATACATTAACTGGTAGTTCTTTTTATGACGTTCGTGCGTATAGCCGCCCCCACCATCTTTAGGCACGGGCACCGTAATAGGTTGCGTTATTTGCTCGTCTACTTGTGTTTTTAAATTTTTATATGCCGCTGTAAACTGCCCTTCGCCTTTTATTGCTTGGCGCATAAGCTTTACGTCGTCAACAGTAATAACCAGATTTGGATGCGATGCTGCACTCACAACTGACGACAATAATAATGAAAATAAAGCTAAAATAACGGCTTGTATGTGTGTATTTCGTTTAAATAAATTCATTAGTTCAAAGCGCCTTATTTATCACGTTGTTATCTTCAAGTATTGCGGTGTGAGGGCCTGCGACTCTAAGCTCTTTAACACTTGGGGCGGATGTTGCATCAAATGTGTTGCGCGATACCTCAGTGATTGGCTCGCCAACAGTGTGCTCAATTACAACGGGTGCTGAATTAACAAATGCGTTATTTTCAATTTCAGTTACCTGCACTCCATGAACATAAATACTGGCCTTTTCTTTATTGCGTTTTCCAAGGCCAACATTATTTAGCGTGTTGTTTTTCATTTCAAAGTGAGGGCCAAATGTACTCTCATCTGAGCCGCCTCGGTATAGCTTTAGCAAGCCGCCTTTTACATCATTAAAGTTGTTACCAATAACAGTAACGTATTCAGCGTTGTAAATACCTAGGTCTTCTATTTCTGTGTTAAGGCGTAATATGTCACCGGTTACGTTGTTAAAAGTATTATTTGTTAGTGTAATTTCATCAGCCATTGCACCTTTACCCGTTACAAAAAAGTGAAACGAGTGATTAATATCTAACTTAATTAATTGTGAGTTATGAATTTCAAAACGGTAGTTATCGACCATACCCCATTTTTGAGTACGAACTACACTGTTGCCTATAGCATCGGGTGCGCTTTCACCAGAGATAACTAAACCATCTAGCTTTAAGCTACCGCCATCGTGAATTTCAAATAAAGTAGAACGCTGATAAGTAAGCTTTGCTTTACCTGGGTTTTTAGCTTTAATAGTAAGTGCTTTACTAATCTTAATAAGTTTTGATACATCGTATTGGCCATCTGCAAGCGCTAGCACATCTCCAGATTGGGCGTTATTAATTGCATTAAGTAAGTCGCTTACATTTGCTTTAACTTGATGCGTTTTACCTGAGTCAAACTCAACAACCTGCGCTATTTTTGGATACCAACTAACGCCGGTATCGTCCTTTTTTAGCACATTTAAACCACGTTTAGCACCTGCTTTCACATTACTTGATTTAGGGTAAAGTAAGCCGTTACTTGCTTTGCTAAGTGTTACATTTTGCTTTTTAACACCATAAGCAAGCTCTTTTAATACAGTGGTATTTGCAACGTTGTTGGTCAAAGCAATACCACTTACATCATCGAATGTAGTAAATGGCTGCTCGCCATTTTGATTAATAATCAGGTTATTTTTCATTACGCTGTTAATAGGTGCAGCACTTCGCTCTGCATCGCTACCTGCAGCAAGTTGTACATGGCTTACATTTACAAAGGTGTTGTTTTCTAAGGTTGCGTTTTCAACTTGGTGGTAACGGTTAATTGGCGAGTTTGGTACACCGTTCATAACGGTAAACCCACTACCAAATCGGTAACCTGTGAGCCCTTCAAGGTAGTTATTTCTTACAATTTGGTCTTTATTGATAATACGAATACCGCCAGTGTGGTCTACGCCATTACCAAAGAAAATGTTCTCTTCAATTACATTGCCATTACCATGGCGAAGGGTTAACGTACCGCGAGATTCAAAAAATACGTTATTACGAATTTGGTTTTTACCTGATTTTACCGAGATGATTTCTACTTCACCGTTAGTGCGTTCAAAATAATTTTTTTCAACTACTGTAAATGAATCACTTAGTGAGTAATGGCTAGTGCCAATACGTAGGGTTTCACCACCATTAGAGCCAAAAGTAGGACGGTAACCAAAGAAATTATGATCTATTTGGTGATAATTTTGCTGGCTTTGCTCGCTATTTAATCTTACAGCAACCGTAACACCTTTATTTCGCTTGCCGATTAAATGGCTGTGATCAAAGCGGTTGTGCTTACCATATAAAGCCACCCAGTAATCTGACTCTCGCTTATCTGGATTATTATAATTATCGATTACAACATTGGTAACACGTGAATGGTAAGCTAACTCTTTTTTATTGCGACGGAACTCTATTACCGCTGAACTTGGCGTATAACCCTCTTTGAAAACTAAGCCCGAAACCTCAAGGTACTGGCCCGCAAGACGAAGATTAGATTGGCCTGATAAAATAACCTTGCCGTGTGTTTCGGCTGTTAACGTAATAGGTGCATTTTTTGTGCCTTGACCTTGTAATAAAATTTCGAAATCAAGCCAAGTTCCATTTTTAAGAACAACCTTATCGCCTGCAACTAAGTTTGCCGCAATATCGTTAAAATCCTGTTTGTTGTCTACAAAATAATCTTTGGCCGCTATTTGTGTAGATAGGCAACCGATGAGAACTAGACTAAGCTTTATTGTACTAATCAAACGCATAGTTAACTCTTTTTCGTTGTGACTAAGTAAATGCGCTGTCAGGGGTTACTGTGCTGACAATACATAAAGACTTAAGTCGATTGGTGTCATGTGTGTTTAAGCGCTTTAAATTAAAAAACTTAAAGCGCTTTATAGCTCAAAATTACTTTTCTAGTTTTTTGAAGTAATCGAAAATTTCTGGCACGTTACCTTGGCCCATACCTGCGTCAAATGCTGCTTGTAAGTTAGCAGACGACCCTTCAGCAATTTTTGATTGAGTACCTAAGTCTTCAACCATTTGTAAAAAATAACCAAGGTCTTTATTTGCATTAGCAATAGAAAAGCCAAGGTCGCTTACGTTGTCTACTGCATAGTTTTTACAAAAATGCATGAATGGAGAATTTGACGGGCCGGTAGACATAATGTCGAACAACTGTTGACGGTCAACACCTGCAAGTTCTGCAACTGCAAATGCCTGTGACATTGCACATACTGTGGTCATCCCCATAAAGTTATTGATCAGCTTTGTCGTGTGGCCAGCACCTAAATCACCTAAGTGAAAAACGTTCTCGCCTTGATCTTCTAACACTGACTTCACTTTGTTAAAAGTTGCCATGTCGCCAGAAGCCATAATATTTAATAAACCATCTTTTGCATGTGCAGGTGTACGACCAAGCGGTGCGTCAATCATACCAGCACCTTTTGCAGCTAAATCAGCGCCAATTTTTTTAGTTGAAGATGGAATTGATGTACCAAAGTCAACAAGTACTGCGCCTTCTTTAATGCCCGCTAAAATACCGTCGTCAGCGTAAACTATTTTTTCAACAACAGCTGACGTTGTTAGACAAAGCATTACAATATCTGCACCTGAAGCTAGTTCCTTTGCTGTGCTTGCTGTTTTTGCGCCTCGAGCGACACATGCAGCAACTGCATCCTTACTCAAATCCATAACAATCAGCTCATAGCCTTTGTTTTGTAAATTTTCGGCCATATTGCCGCCCATAAGGCCTAGACCGATGAAACCGATTACAGGTTTTGACATGAATAACTCCTAGATATGATGGCGCAAACTTTTATGAGAGTGAGTGAGTAATTATTTACCCCATAAAATAGGTACGCTCTGTCTTTATTTAATTCAGTAGAGCCACTTTATTAGATAAATAGAATAAGGTTTGTACTTGTTAAAGTAAGTAAAATGGCTTATCTAACTCTCATTAAACGCAGCATTTTTTATCTCTTATTTACTTATATAATCATGTGTAACTCTGATTATTTACTAAGCCATTTAGCAACAACGCTCAGGAGGTTACCAATTGGTATGTAAAAACATTATTACCAAACGCCTTTATTGTCAACCAATAAGTTATTTTTGTAAGCTGAAAAGTTACAACCAAAAGTTAATAGAAATAATATAATTCAATAAATACAATATGATGAAAACTATTAAATTAAATTTTCATGCCAAAACGATGTTAAATAATATTTAAACGAATAGGCCTTGGGAGGTTGACCAATAAGCACAAATAATTCGCTAACCAGCCATATGAAAAGCCAAAATTGGTAATTAAGTTAAACTGTTAACCCATATATCAACAACAGATGATTCAATTCGACAGACTTTAATATTAAAGAAAGCTTTTTTGCTTGTAATACACATTTCCTGCCCTCATATAATTTAAAACTTATAAAATAATCAGCTGTCTCTAAATATTTTTTTAGAAATAGATATAGCTGATGAATTACATCAAAATAAAGCCTGAGGTTCCTTAAATGCGCTTATTACACACTATGCTTCGCGTTGCTGATTTAGAAAAATCTATCGCGTTTTACACCCACATTCTCGGCATGAAAGAGCTTAGACGCTCTGAAAATGAAGAGTACCGCTACACTTTGGCTTTTGTTGGTTATGGCGATGAAAAAGATACAACGGTACTTGAGCTCACATATAACTGGGATCAAGATAACTATAGCCAAGGTGATGCCTACGGACACATCGCAATTGAATTTGATGATATATACAAAGCATGCGATGACATAAAAGCTGCTGGTGGTAATGTAAGCCGAGAGCCCGGTCCAGTTAAAGGTGGAACAACTCAAATTGCATTTGTTAAAGACCCTGATGGGTATTCAATAGAGCTTATTCAGAAAAAGTCATAAATAATCACGGGTGGTATTTTACCCATAAAAAAAGGTGCCTTGAGCACCTTTATCGTAATTGACTATCTTTACTACCACGGCGATTAAACGCGTTAGAATTACTTGGTAGCCCTTCTAATTCCGCTTGGCATGAAATGCAGTAGCGCACGCCTGGCAACGCTAACCTTCTTGCTTGTGGTATCGTCTCGTCACACTCATCACAAAGCTCAGCGCTCGCTCCTGAAATTAGGTTACTTCTTGCGTATTGCACTGCATCATTAACACTAGCATCTATTTGATCTTGAATTGCGCCATCACGCGCCCATCCACTTGCCATAAATCCTCCTCATTCTTTGGAAGTTTTATACATGCTAACAAGTAGAATATTTATTAGCCCTGAATAAAAAATACAGATACTTTAATTAATACCAATTCGCTTAATTTATTGAGTTATTTTGAGGGTAGAAAAATGTTTTAGTAGCAAGGCAAAAAATCGTTCTTTATTTTTTCTAAATAAGAGTTTTTAACGTGGGTTGTGACACGTTTAGCTCAGCAAAATGATTAAGTATTATTGCGGGTTGATATAAATGTTTTTAGAGCTGTGATCTGATAGAGCTAAATATTTAACTTTGAAAGGTAATTTATATATGACTATGGGAAATGCTTTGTGAGGTATGTTTAAATCTTAATAACACTGACCTACTTTAGAAAAGTAAATGCGTCCCCAAGAGATCAGCACTCTTGATACGGCGTGCATAGAGAGTGCGGTGTCACACTGCTTTAATACTGTACTTAAAATAGTAGATGGCGTCCCCAAGGGGATTCGAACCCCTGTTACCGCCGTGAAAGGGCGGTGTCCTAGGCCTCTAGACGATGGG
>NZ_JAHXRM010000164.1:0-279 GCF_019392235.1 Pseudoalteromonas sp. CR1
GGCATGACATCCTGCGCACCGGTGTGGTGTGGGAGGGGTTGGCGCAACCGCTGCAAGTGGTGTGGCGCAAAGCCGAGCTGAGCATGCAGGCCGTGCACCTGCAAGGCGATGTACTGGCCGGTCTGCACGAGCGTTTCGATGCGCGGCGCTACCGCCTGGATATCAGCCAGGCGCCCCTGATCCGCCTGATGTACGCCAACGACCCGGCCAACGCGCGTGTCGTGGTGGTGCTGCTCTATCACCATATCGCCCTCGACCACACCGCCTTCGACGTGGTGC
>NZ_JAHXRM010000165.1:0-279 GCF_019392235.1 Pseudoalteromonas sp. CR1
GGCAGTGGTGCGGCGCTGGCGGTGCCGTTACTGCGCCTGGCGTGCGCGCTGCACGGGCAGATGGCGACGTTCGCAGAAGCGGCCGTGGCAGATCGCCCGGTATGACGTTGCACCTGGACCTGCTGCGTCACGGCGAAACCGAGTTGGGCGGCGGCCTGCGCGGCAGCCTGGACGACGCGTTAACCGCCAAGGGCTGGGAGCAGATGTGCGCCGCCGTGGCCGAGCAGGGGCCGTGGGATCGGCTGATCAGCTCGCCGTTGCAGCGTTGCGCGTTGTTCG
>NZ_JAHXRM010000166.1:0-279 GCF_019392235.1 Pseudoalteromonas sp. CR1
GTCCTTGGCGGCCTGGCGCAGCAGGTCGACCACCGGGGTAAAGGACTCGAACGGGTGCAGCAGCAGAATGTCCTGCTTGCTCACCACACTGAAGATGTTCTCGCTGTTTTGCAGCAACTTCGGGATCTGCGGCGTGAACGGCGTGTATTGCAGCTCCGGATGGCTGTCCAGGCCGGTGATACTGAACAGGCGCGTCAGGTTCACCGGGCCATTGACCTGATACAGCTCGCTCTCGCTGAGGTTGAACTGCTTGAGCAGGTAGTCCGACAGGTGTTTCGG
>NZ_JAHXRM010000167.1:0-279 GCF_019392235.1 Pseudoalteromonas sp. CR1
GTCGGCCGGCGCGAGGCTCACCCGCCGCCCCCAGTCGAAGGCGACGAAATCCTGCTCGATCCCGTCCGAGAACACCACGCCGCCCTCGTTCATCCGCGACACCACGGTGAGGGGCGACCCGGCGAACTTGCCGCCGCGCAGGTCGGTGCCGGTGGCGACGCTCGGGAACGGCTCGCGCACCCAGTAGCCGAACGCCGCCTCCTCGATGCCGACCTCCACGGTGAGGTGCGTGGCCTCGCTGATCGAGCGCGCCCAGCCGGTCAGGCCGGTGCCCGAGGC
>NZ_JAHXRM010000168.1:0-279 GCF_019392235.1 Pseudoalteromonas sp. CR1
GCCATCGCCAAAGCCATGAGCGCACAGGGCGTGACGCAGGGCGAGGGCCGCCCCCTGACTGCCACGCGCCTGACCGCCATCGTCACCCAGGTTGAGGCCCAGACCCGCCGCAAGGCCGAGCGCGAGGCCCGGCGCCGAACCCGGCCCGACCTGACCGTCTCCCCCGAGGCTGTCCCACCGCCCGAACCACCGCTTCCAGTCCCGGCCGAACCTGCTCTTCCCTCCCCGATCGGGTCCAGCGCGCGCGCTACGGAAGAGGAGATCCGGCGCGCCGGCCTG
>NZ_JAHXRM010000169.1:0-279 GCF_019392235.1 Pseudoalteromonas sp. CR1
CTGTCCGGCGGCCAACGTCAGAACGTCGCCCTGGCGCGTGCATTGTTGCTCAACCCGCCCATCCTGCTGCTGGACGAACCCACCAGCGCCATGGACAACACCGGTGAAGAACGCTTGAAACAACGCCTGCAAGCCGTGGTGCAAAGCAAGACCGTGGTGCTGGTCACCCACCGTGCCTCGCTGCTTTCTCTGGTGGACCGTCTGTTGGTCGTCGACCGTGGGCAGATCCTCGCGGACGGCCCGAAAGCGGTGGTTATGGAAGCGTTGAAAAAGGGGCAG
>NZ_JAHXRM010000170.1:0-279 GCF_019392235.1 Pseudoalteromonas sp. CR1
GGTCGCCCGGTTACGCACCCTGACCCGCCGCGGCCCCAGTCGCGAAGAAGAGCACCTGCACATTGCCGACCTGCAAATCGATGTACTGAAACGCCGGGTCACGCGTGCCGGTACACGCATTACCCTGACCAATAAGGAGTTCGCCCTGCTGCACCTGTTCGCCACCCACCAGGATCAGGTGCTGTCACGTTCGATGATCGCCTCGCGGGTCTGGGACATGAACTTCGACAGCGACACCAATGTGGTCGATGTCGCCGTACGACGCTTGCGCCTGAAAAT
>NZ_JAHXRM010000171.1:0-279 GCF_019392235.1 Pseudoalteromonas sp. CR1
CTGCTGGTGATGCTCAGCGAACGGATATTGCGGCACAACCCGAAGAGAATCACCTTCCTGGCGCCCACCGTGACGTTCTTCATGACCGTGTTGTGTGGTACCGGACATGTCGCATTCGCCACTCTTCCCGTCATTGCGGAAGTGGCGAAGGAACAGAAGGTGAGACCCTCACGCCCACTATCCATCGCGGCGGTGGCCTCGCAGATCGGCATATGTGCCTCTCCGATTTCGGCGGCGATGGTGGCGATGGCGGCCATTGTTGGCCCCTTGGGGGTTTCG
>NZ_JAHXRM010000172.1:0-279 GCF_019392235.1 Pseudoalteromonas sp. CR1
GGCCAACCCGTACTCGATGAAAACGGTCAGCCCAAGGTCGCTCACTTCGGCATTCTCAGGACACATTTTCTGTTCAACATCGAGCAAACGGAGGGGCTCGAAATGCTCAATGACACCCTGCTCGAGACGGAACAGAGCGATCCCTTCCAGCCCAACAGCGTCGCGGAAAATCTGCTGTTAAGTTCAGGTGCAAGCATCGTTCATCGGCCTGCCGACGAAGCCTTTTACCACCCGATCAGGGATCTCATCCAACTCCCGACAAAGGCACAATTTCACGAT
>NZ_JAHXRM010000018.1:0-96702 GCF_019392235.1 Pseudoalteromonas sp. CR1
ATTAAAATCTGCCTTTGGCAGTTACCGAATCTTTATTGTGTGTGAAGATGTTGTCAGTGTGAAAAACAGTTCAAGTTAGGTGGTGACCTAGTTTGGGCTGTTTTATTTTTACAACTTAATTACACCCTATCCCAAATATTTGAAAGCCCTTAAGTAATTAAGGGCTTTTTTTATGCCTATTTACAAACGAGTAAAACATTATATAAATAAATAGTAATCCTTACCCACCTAGCGCCACTGCCAACGTACAAAACTCTCTTTTAAATAACTTAAGCGCAATTATTTACTAGGCAATGTTTTCATACCCTCACACCGTCACTTAATTCAGTGGACTAACTTTACTTATAGACCAATTGGTTTATATGTAATGTTAGCTATTATCGCGAGGTATAAAGTCTAATACGGTTGCATTGATACAATATCTGTCTTCCCCTTTTGGGCCTTCGCCCGGAAATAAGTGACCTAAATGAATTCCTGAACTTTTAGACCTCAACTCTATGCGCTGCATGCCCCAACTGTTGTCTTCATGTTCGGTTACACTATTTTTAACAGGGTGCGTAAACGACAGCCAACCTGTGCCAGAATTAAAGCGATCACGGGTATCAAACAAAGCCTCTCCACTGAGCTTGTCAACAAAGGTACCATCTGGAGTATTTTTAAATATTTTGTATTCTTTACAATAAGGACGATCTGTTTTGGCATTAAATGCGACCTTATAGGCTTCGCTATTTCCTAATTTAAATGCCCCTAGGGCTTTATAAAAAGTATCGCGGTTTGCATAGCCCTGGCGTCCGTATACTTCTTCGCCATTTTCTAAAAATAGAATAGTCGGTGTTGCCCAAGTAGCCGATTTAATCGTTAATCCGTCTAATTGATCGGCAAATCTAAATGATAAAGGAATCGTTCCTTTGTAGTCATTCGCCACCTCTTTTTTAAACTTCTCGCAGTAGGGGCAATAATCGCGTGAGTCTATAACCACAATTTGCTTACCTGCTAACAAGGCAGTGTTGTCTTTAGTTTCATCAGGTACTGGTTCAAAAAAAACACCAGTAGAATGATCAGGACAATAGCCATTAGGATTTTTCTGTAAATAATTTTGATGGTATTCTTCCGCGGCTATAAACCCCTCGAGTGGCTTTATTGCAGTGACTATATCTCCATACCCTGCATTGGTTAATAATTGTTGGTACTGCGCTTTAACCTTGAAAGCAGTGTCACTTTGCTCATTATTGTTCGTTAAAATAATTGAACGGTATTGCGTACCAATGTCGTTACCTTGTTTGTTTAATTGGGTAGGATCGTGACTTTCAAAGTAATTTTTAAGTAACGCTTGTGAGGAAATAATATTGCTGTTGTAAGTAACTTTGACTACTTCAGCGTAGTTGTTTTCGTCAAAACGACGTGATTGCTTAGTAATATTTCTGTAAGTAGCCTCAAAGCCTTTTCCATCAGCATAGCCAGACTCTGCATCAATCACTCCTTCTAGTGCTTCATAGCGTTTTTCTGCGCCCCAAAAACACCCCGATCCTAGTACAAGGGTTTCTACATGCATGCTCGCTTCTACATTGCTTTGTTCTACTTTTTCCATTGATAAAGCAAAAGTGCCTGCGCTAAATATAATGGCAGCGCCCGATAAATATAATAATTGCTGATAATTCATAATATACCTCTAAACAAGTCCGTACTCATTGAGACCATTTAATCTTGATTATTATTTCAAACTACGTGCTTATTTATTACGAGGCTTAAGATATAAAGTTTACTTTTAAACCTCATTGGCAATGAGATTACAGGATTAGTGTATTAACTATTTTGTATAAAATGTTTTTTGTTAGTCTCAAGGTTGTCAATAATTAACTAAATATGTGTTAGGTTTGCTTAATGATGTCCGAATTAGGTTTTACCAATGCAAAACCCTCACGTTTACGCTTTATCAAACAATAGCTTAATGTTTGATGCATCTCATTTAAGCGCTAACGACACTATCAGTATTCAAAAAAAAATTTGGTCTTTAGCAAGCCATTGTAATACAAGTGGGTCATTTATTGACGTTGTACCAGCTATGAACTCACTCACTTTGTATCTTAAGCAAGAAATAGAGTTAGCCAAATGGCATGAAGAATTACTAGATATTTGGAATAACATTAAGCCAAATGAGTTTGTTGCTAAACATCATAAAATTAAGATGCATTACAATGGAGCAGATTTAAACTACGTGGCCAACTTTCATAATTTAAGTATTGATGACGTCATTAATCTTCACAGTGAAGCGCAGTACGCTGTTTTATTTTTAGGGTTTCTACCTGGTTTTGCATACTTAAACGGGTTAAACGAACACCTTTTTACACCAAGACGTGCCGAGCCTCGCCTAAATGTGCCTAAAGGCTCTGTTGCTATTGGCGCTGAGCAAACAGCGATTTACCCTTCAGATTCGCCCGGAGGTTGGCATATTATTGGTTATACTGACACGCCCTTGTTTGATGCAAAGCTAAAAAAACCATGTTTAATACAGCCTGGTGATACGCTCGAATTTATACCTATTTCGGTGGGGAAATAAATCATGATTAAAGTGATTAAAAGTGGCCCATTACTGACCATTCAAGATTTTGGACGCAGCGGATACCGCCATTTAGGCGTTAGTCAGTCTGGTAGCTTAGACCCTTATGCACAAACCATAGCAAACTGCCTTTTAAATAATGATAAAAATGCCGCTGTGCTTGAGGTGACTGTTGGCATGTGCGAACTTGAGTTTGAATGCAACACAGTTATTGCCTTATTTGGTGCTGATTTAAATGCAACACTTGATGAAAAGCCTATTTACCCGGGTTGGACATACAATGTAAAACAAAAAAAAGTGCTTAAGTTTTCAACAGGGAGAGCCGGATTAAGAGCCTACATTGCCGTTAAAGGGGGAATTAAAAGCTCGGTTATTATGAATTCTAAAGCCACTGATTTAAATGCTGGTTTTGGCGGACTAAATGGCAAATCGCTCATAGCCGGTGACAATATTAAAATTACTCCTTACGAATCAAAATTTACTCAATGCGGCGCACTTATGCCGCCAAAACGTAAAATTGTGCGTGTATACCCAAGCCCATACGCAGAGCTTTTCTCCAAACAGATCATTAATGGGTTTACTCAGTCGTCGTTTAAAGTGAGTCACAATAGTAACCGTATGGGCGTAAGACTCCAAAGTGATGATTATTCTTTAACTCACTCACACTCATTACCTTCTCTTGCTGTGAGTCCAGGAAGTATCCAACTGCCCCCAAATGGAGAACCCATTGTATTGTTAAACGATGCACAAACAACGGGAGGTTATCCCTTATTAGGCACCGTCATTGAAGCAGATTTACATCAATTTGCTCAATATAAACCGCTAGATACAATTGAATTTGAATACGTGACGTTTGAACAAGCACTAAAAGCTAAACAAAAACTCAAAGGCCATTTAAACCAGTTAAGCATTGCACTTAAAAGTAGAGGCCTAGGCAATAATGGGGGACGTTAAACCGCGCGTAATTTAATGTAGTTCATTGCACTACTTAGTTACATAAACAAATTCGGCCTGCTTGATTGTCTAATTAATAGTTCAGAGTTTACACAGCAAATTGATGTAAAAATAATCAGAGTTTTGCCCTATTAACCAACAAGGTGCAACGAGTTAAACATTGGTGCATAAATTATTCTTAATTAATTGCAAAAGCTGTGTGACTTGAGTAATTATTTCTGATAAAACAAGGGTTCGCAGTTCAGCAAGTTGGCTGTTCTGCACACATAATAGGAATGAGGAGTTACTATGTGTTCAATCTTTGGGGTATTAGATATAAAATCTGATCCCGCTCAATTGCGTACCCAAGCAATTGAAATGTCAAAATTACTACGACACCGAGGGCCAGATTGGTCTGGTGTTTACGCGTCTGAAAAAGCAGTTTTAGTTCATGAGCGTCTTGCAATTGTTGGCGTATCTAGCGGTGCGCAACCTTTATACAACCCAGAAAAAACGAATATATTAGCGGTAAATGGGGAAATATATAATCACAAAGAGTTAGCTGCGAATTTAGACACTGATTTTACGTTCCAGACGCAGTCTGATTGTGAAGTTATCTTAGCGCTATACAAACAAAAAGGCCCTGAGTTTTTAGATGACTTAAATGGTATTTTTGCGTTTTGCCTATACGATGAAGAAAATGACGCCTACTTAATTGGTCGTGATCATATCGGTATTATACCGCTTTACACTGGCCACGATGAACATGGTAACTTTTATGTTGCCTCTGAGCTGAAAGCACTTTCTCCAATTTGTAAACACATTGAAGAATTCCCCCCTGGCCATTACCTTTACAGTAAAGATGGTGAACTTAAGCCTTATTACAAACGTGATTGGCAAACTTTCGACGCAGTTAAAGATAACAGCGCAGAGTCGGCAGATGTAAAAGACGCATTAGAAGCAGCCGTTAAACGCCAACTTATGTGTGATGTACCATACGGTGTATTACTGTCAGGTGGATTAGACTCATCAGTTATTTCTGCTATTACACAGCGTTTTGCTGCTAAACGTATTGAAGATAACGACGAAAGCGATGCTTGGTGGCCCAAACTTCACTCATTTTCAGTTGGCCTTGAAGGTTCGCCCGATTTAGCGGCGGCTCAAAAAGTTGCAGATATGATTGGTACGGTGCATCACCCTATCATTTTTACTATTCAAGAAGGTATTGATGCGCTTCGAGAGGTCATTTACCACATAGAAACCTATGATGTAACCACAATTCGTGCATCAACCCCTATGTATTTAATGGCGCGTCAAATTAAAGCCATGGGTATTAAAATGGTTCTTTCTGGTGAAGGTGCAGATGAATTATTTGGTGGTTACTTATATTTCCACAAGGCTCCTAATGCACAAGAGTTTCATGAAGAACTAAACCGTAAAGTTTCTAAACTTCATATGTTTGACTGCCTGCGCGCTAATAAGTCGATGGCCGCATGGGGCGTTGAAGCACGCGTACCATTCCTTGATAAAGAATTTGTTGATGTTGCTATGCGCATCAATCCTGAAGCAAAAATGTGCAAAGATGGCAAAATTGAAAAGCATATTTTACGTGAAGGTTTTGGCGGTTATTTACCAGATGAAGTTTTATGGCGCCAAAAAGAACAGTTTTCTGATGGTGTTGGTTACAGCTGGATAGATACATTAAAAGAGTATGTTGAAGAGCAAGTAAGCGATCAAGACCTTGCTAATGCAAAGTTCAAATACCCTATTAATACCCCTGATTCAAAAGAAGCTTACTACTACCGTACTATTTTTGAGTCGCACTTCCCAGGTGACGCATCAGCAAAGTGTGTACCACATGGCAAGTCAGTTGCTTGTTCAACTCCTGAAGCACTTGCTTGGGATGAGTCGTTCCAAAACAATGCAGACCCTTCTGGTCGTGCAGCGGGCGTTCACAACGACGCTTACACAGGTAAAAAATAAGCACTAATTTATACACTGCATAAATTTTATGCAGTGTATAAAACTCCCCCACCCCATTTATTACAGTTTACCTCCCAACCTTAATAGACCACTTAGTTTATAAATAACTCTTTGTTAAATTATAGTTTAAGTTCTAACCTTATAAATATTGCCTGCATATCATTAATTTCTAAAATCGCTATTTATATGGCTAACAATACCCAAAAAACACGATATTTTGACTATTTGTTACTTTAAACGTTTATGCAACCTCATATCATCTGTAAGATAGGAATATTATTAGTTAGTCTTCAAATTATTTTTCATTCTCTGTATATAGACTAATGTATTTAATGGGCGGCTGGATAAACCAGTTATTTATAATTAAAAAAGAGGTATTGCATGAAGGAAAATCATGACAAATATAGTATCGACAATACAGATTACACCGTAGGACAGGATAACGTTCAAAAGTGGGGGTTTGATATTCATAACCCTGTTTTTGGGATCAGTGCGGGCCTTATTATTTTATTTTTAGTTGCCTTACTTGTTACTGAGCCACAAACAGCTAAAACGGCACTAGATACAATTAAATTCGATATCATTAATAACTTCGATGCGCTATTTATGTGGGCTGCTAACTTTTTTGTCGTTTTCTGTTTAGCACTTATTGTATCTCCATATGGAAATATACGCTTAGGAGGAAGTGAAGCTAAACCATCTCATACACGTCTTTCATGGCTTGCCATGTTATTTGCAGCGGGTATGGGTATTGGCCTTATGTTTTGGGGTGTAGCTGAACCTGTTGCTTATTATACTGGTTGGTACGAAACACCGCTAAACGTTGCAGCAAACACGCCAGAAGCAGCAAAGCTAGCTATGGGAGCAACCATGTTTCACTGGGGGCTTCATCCGTGGGCAATCTATGCAGTGGTGAGTTTATCCCTTGCTTTTTTTGCTTACAATAAAGGGCTACCACTATCAATTCGTTCGATTTTTTACCCTATTTTAGGTGATAAGGCGTGGGGATGGCCGGGTCATATTATTGATATTTTGGCTGTTTTGGCGACTTTGTTTGGTCTAGCTACCTCTCTAGGATTGGGTGCCCAACAAGCCTCTGCAGGTATTAATCATGTCTTTGGTTTAGAAGGCGGTATTGGTTCGCAAATATTAGTGATTGTAGGGGTTACTTTATTAGCGGTTATCTCTGTTGTTCGCGGCATTGATGGCGGTGTAAAACTACTTAGTAATATAAACATGCTAATAGCGTTTGTATTGTTATTGTTTGTTTGCCTTGTGGGATTTGCTGTAGCTATGGGCAACATTCCAAATACCGTGATGGGCTATGTTGAAAACATTATTCCTTTAAGTAACCCACATGGCCGTGAAGACGAAACATGGATGCACGGTTGGACTGTATTTTACTGGGCATGGTGGATTTCGTGGTCACCTTTCGTTGGCATGTTTATAGCTCGTGTTTCACGTGGGCGCACTATTCGTGAATTTTTAATCGCTGTGTTACTAATCCCAACCTTAGTAACGGTATTGTGGATGTCTATTTACGGTGGTATTGCAATTGACCAAATTATAAACGGTGTAGGCGCGCTTGGGCTTAATGGCTTAACTGAGGTTCCTTTAGCAATGTTTCAGATGTTAGATGAGCTTCCGCTTGCAAATATATTATCGTTTATTGCGATTGTGCTTGTACTTGTATTTTTTATTACCTCTTCAGACTCTGGTTCGTTAGTCATCGACTCTATTACTGCTGGTGGTAAAATTGACGCCCCTGTTCCACAACGTATATTTTGGGCTACGGTTGAGGGCGCTATTGCCGCAGCATTGTTGTGGATTGGCGGAACACAGGCTATTGAGGCCTTACAAGCAGGTGCAGTTTCAACAGGCTTACCATTTACGTTTGTGCTTTTACTTATGTGTGTGAGCTTGTTGTTAGGTTTAAGAACTGAGCCTAGACCGACTAAATAATAAATTAATAATAATAAAACGCCGCATTTTTTGCGGCGTTTTTATTTGTATGTGTTCAGCTCCATATCTCACACAATGGGGTTTCTTCAGTGTAATGATGGCGTAATTGAGCTTGCAATAGTTCAGCTGTTGCAAGCGCATCAGTTAGCGCATGATGCCCTTCATAAACTGGTAGTGAATAACGTTTGCGACAGTCATTTAGCCTCAACGACCCCAATTTAGAGTTAAATAACTGCCCAATTAAGCCTTGTTTTGCCTTGAGCGCTCTGCGCTCAAGTTCCATGGTATCAACAACCATAAACTCAATATGCTCTCTTAATCGCAATACTAAGGCACTGTTTAAAAAGCCACGTTCGATTGCCGCATAGTGAACAACAATCACCTTAGCACGTAACGCATCAAGCAAAGGAGCAATAATGTTGTCAAAGTCGGGCGCGTTATCTACATCATTATGAGTAATACCGTGGATCACAATAGACGATTCACTTAGGTTTCGTCTTGGCTGAACAAGCCAGTGCTTGCTCTGTTTACAGTATATTCGCGTTAATGTAAAAGGAACTAATCCTACACTCACAATATCATCTGTTTGGCTATTTAGCCCTGTTGTTTCAAAATCTAATGCAACAAAAGAAATCTCTTTTACAGCGGCGTTAGCATTGCTAAATGCCGATAAATAAAACTCTTTTATTAAATTATTTTGCGCATCATCGGCAAGCTGTGCATAACGTATTTTCCAGTTTATTACTTCTTTAAAAAACATAGATTATTTCACACCTGAGTGTGCGCTATAACAAAATTTAAGGTAACTTTGCGCCTTATCTAAAATAGCAAAAGCATCTTTCAAATGTCGCTGTTCGAAAGGAGAAAGTAAATGAGGGTCAAGGTTATTATCGGGTGCTTCACCCTGTTCAATTTGCCATGCCTGATGGCGTATTCGCGTCATTGAAATGTACTCTAACGCATCACGTAAATCTTGCGCTTTACCTTCAGGTAAAACATTGGCTTCTATAATATCTTCTAAGCGATCAAATGAATTTTGCTTACGAGATCCAATTGCAAGTGCATGAACACGCACTACATCACTTAATGGCGCAGTACCGCGTCGTTTTAAGTTCATAGACTTTTGATGTTGTCCGTTGTGCTCGAGAACAAACCCTTTAAAAAAACCAAGAGGAGGTGTTCTATTTCGTGCATTTGATGCCATGTTAGCTAAAAACACTCTGTTACTTGCACTTTGCTTTGCAATAAATGTTTTTAACTCATCAGCCCACTTTGTTTTACCCCACACACCGTCTAAATCAAAAAATATAGAGCTATTAAGCAAAGCCTGTGGTTTAGGCTCAGCAATCCATTGGGAAAATTGCTCAAACCATTGGTCTTGTGTTTTTCGCCACTTTTTAAAGGATGCCATAATTTCACCGTCGCAATAGCTATAGCCACATTGAGCTAATCCATAACAAACAAAGTCACTTAAGTTTTGAAAATATGTATTATGTTTTTCATCGTCATAACTATTATCTAATATGAGTGCATTATCTTGGTCGGTAACAATAAGTTGTTCATCCCTTGCCATAGAGCCTAATGCAATAAAGCAGTAAGGTACTGGCGGCGGGCCGAACTTTTCTTCTGCAAGTATTAACAGTCGTTGTTTAAAGGTACGGCCAATGACAGCCATTGCAGTACCAACCATGTGAGAGTTAGCGTCTTCATTTACCATGCGCACAAATACACGGGGAAGTTGATTTGCATAGTGGGCTAAATCTTCCACAGACTGCTGTGCCAATATACCACGCACCAACAATAAGCTACTCTGCGATTCATAACGCAAAATATCTGATAAAGAAATAACACCTATCGGCCGTTTTTTTTGTACCACTGGAAGATGATGTAAGTTATCTCTGAGCATGGCCAACACAGCTTCAAAAATATAGTCATTTTGATCAAGTAGTACTAAGTTTGTGGACATAATAACGTGTGCAGGTGTGTTGAAAGCAAGCCCCTGCGCCACAACTTTAGTACGTAAATCTTTATCTGTTATTATGCCAACAACTTGCCCGTCATCTTCTTGGGGGTCGTTATTTACGGGCTTATTAACGTCGGTAACTAGCACTGACGATACCGATTCATCAGTCATTAGCTGTGCAATATTTTTTACTGTTTCAGTTGCGTCAACTGTGACAACCTCTCGGTGAAGTAACGATTTAACTTTGGCAGTCGTTAAATCGTTTCCATCGGCTTGTTCTACAATTGCCTGATGCAAACGCACGTTACCATCCGTTTCAAAGTAATCTGCAAATACTTCATATTCATCACAATACTGCAAAAAAATGTCAACGTTTATACAATAAACTAAGGTGTCTTCGAGCGCTGTAGCCGGAAAACGCACCTTTCGATTCATTAGTAACCCCATTTGCCCAAATATTCCTGCGGTGGCCAAACGATTATACAGCTCACCATCACGTCGGTACATTTCAACAGAGCCACTTCTTATTATGTATAAATCAGCTATGTCTTGGCCATATTGTAAAATATCGGTATTAGCCCTGAAGTAACTGACTTCAACTTGTTGGGCAAGTTCATCTAATGCTTTTTGAGGAAGATCATCAAAAGGAGGGTGTTGTGATAAAAATTGCGCTATTTCAATTTGCTCGCTTTGCATTATAGATCCCTACTAATATCCAGTAATGCAATTGTGGGCCTAATTAACCGTTTTTTAAAGAAAAAAGATTAATTAGGCTCATAAAGATTTACTCTGTATGTTCAAGCTCTTGAGCAAGCTGTTTAGTTTCATCCCCTCTTGGCTTAGTAAAACGTGCAAGCCCTAAATAGATGACTGGTGTTAAGTATAAAGTAAATAAAACAGCAAGCGACAGCCCACCAAATACAACCCAACCTATTGCATTACGCGCTTCGGCACCTGCCCCACTTGATAATATTAATGGTAATGCACCAAGCAACGTAGAAACGAGTGTCATAGTGATTGGACGTAACCTAACTAGCGCAGCCTCTTCAACCGCCTCACGCACAGATAAGCCTTGATCGCGAAGTTGGTCTGCAAATTCAACCAGTAAAATAGCATTTTTTGCAATCAGACCAATCAACATTACTAAACCAATTTGAGAATAAATATTGAGAGACGTATTCGTTAAATACAGCGCTAAGATGGCAGAGGTAATACCAAATGGAACTGTTAGCATTACCACTATGGCACTGTTAACACTTTCGAATTGAGCAGCTAATACAAGCAATACAATTAAGAATGCTAAAACGTAAGTTAGAAGGACTTCGTTTGCAGTTTCTTCGAAGGTCAGCGCTTCGCCTTTAAACGCAAGAGTAATGCCCTGAGGCAAAGATTGCTGAGACAAATTACGAATTTGCTCGACTATATCTGCAATCGTCATCCCATCGGGTAATTCCATATCCAATTCAATAGCACGACGCTGAGCATGACGCTCAAGCTCTGCAGCAACGCCCTCTTCACTAATATTAGCTAAGCTACTAATTGGGACTAACCTTCCTTGTGAACTTGCCACATAAAGGTTTGCTAAATCACTTGGATCTTGAATAACTTGGTTTTGCACTTGCAACATAATAGGTATTGATTGGTCACCAATGTTTAAATCAGCAATATCATCACCATTTATGGCGGCACGAAGTGTAATTGAAATATCACTTAGCGATACACCCAACTCTTCGGCTCTTCGTCTATCAATATTTACACGTAATTGTGGTTGTGATGGCTGATAAGATACTCGCACTGGCGCTGTACCTGGAATTGCATTTTCAATTTGTTTTGCAAAGTCTTGCGCAGCAATAAAAATTTGTTGGTAGTCTTGGCCTAATAAAGCAATTTCTATTCCGCCACCTTGGCCTCTTAAATTTAAACTGTTTGAACCCGATGCACGTCCGGCTGCGCCTGGAATTTCACCTAACGGACCACGAATTTTATTAATGATTTCTTGTTGAGTAAATTGGCGGTCATCCCAATGCTTAAGAGGAACCGTTATAAACACTATATTAGGGTCCCATTGCCCAACAACGGTGTAAATAGATTCTATTTCACCACTTTCTACGAAAGGCAACAAAATATCTTCCATCTGCATTGCTTGCCTGTCCATAAAGTTCAAACCTACACCATCAGGTCCTCTGGCAAAAATTCGTATTTTACCCCTGTCCTCTGTTGGTAAAAGTTCGTTATCGAGGTTTAGGTACAATGCACCAGAACCAAAGGCTATTAATATGCACGCTATGAGAACTAACCAAGCACGGTTCAAAACGCTTTTTATAGTTATACTGTAAAGCTTAACAAGCTTATTGCCTACTTTAGCAAACGGGTGGGTGCTTTGTTCTTTCAGTTTTAATTTTGAAGTCAATGCAGGAACAAGTGATAATGCGACAAAACTTGAAATAATAACGGCGCCGGCAAGCACCCCGCCAAACTCTCTAAATAATCGTCCTGCAGTAGAAGGTAAAAAAGCAATAGGAATGAAAACCGCTGCCAATACCGCAGTTGTGGCAACAACCGCAAAAAATACTTCTCTCGTACCTATGACAGCGGCAGCGCGCCGACCAAGTCCTAAGCCTCTTTGACGTTGTATGTTTTCACTCACAACAATTGCATCATCGACTATTAAACCCGTGGCTAGCACAAGCGCTAATAAAGTGAGTATATTGATAGAAAAACCAAGGGTCCAAATAAGAGCAAGTGAACCTATAAGCGCAACAGGTATAGCAAAAGCAGGCACAAGTGTAGCGCGCCACGAACCTATGAATACCCATAATGTTATTACCACTAACAAAACGGTAAGCACTAAGGAGTTGATGACTTCATCAACTGAGCTTCTTATAAATTGCGCGTCATCTGAGGTTAGCGTAAATTCGAGCTCAGGGAATCGTTTGCGCATGTTTTCGAGCAACTGAAGAACTTCATCCGATATTTCAATTGTATTAGACTGTGCTTGGCGAATAACCTCCATACCAATTACGGGTTTGCCATCTAAACGAACCATAGAGCGTGGATCTGCAGGACCAAAATAGACCGATGCAATATCACCTACTCGTGTATCACCGCTTACAATAATATCTGCAACTTCACTAGGTGTAATAGAAGTTGCATCGGCTCTAACAATTACTTGTTGGTCACTTGATTTAAGGCTACCCGCGGGTACATCAAAGGGCGCTTCTCGTAAAACGTCTGCTACATCAGGAATAGTAAGATTAAAACTGCTTAATTTTAGGGGATCTAAACGTACACGTAAAACGCGTTTACGGTCTCCGTTCAACCTTACATCGGCAACGCCTGGTATTGTTAGAAATTGAGGTGCTAAATCGGTTTCGACTCGCTCAGTAAGGGCTTCAAGAGCCAGACTACTACTTGACACAGTGAGCGATACAACCGCTTCTGCATCGTTATCGGCTTTGATAATGGCAACACGCTCCACCTCCTCTGGTAACTCTCGTTGTACACGAGCGACAGACTCTCTGGTTTCGTTAGCTGCATTGTCTAAGTCAACGCCAGGGCGAAATTCAACAACAATACGAGCACTTCCCTCTTCACTTTGTGCACGTATTGATTTAACTCCACTCACCCGGGCTATCGCCCCTTCTAGTTTGCTGGTTACTTCTGTATCAACCGTTTCGGGTGACCCACCAGGAAATGATGCTGAGACTGTTATACGCGGTCTATCAACATCTGGTAACTCTCTAACTTCAATGCCAGCGATTGCAGCTAAACCGGCAATTATAATTAATAGATTTAAAACAACAATAAGAACAGGTCGGCGGATTGCCATTGAAGGGAGATCTTGCATCATAGGGGAATTTTTCATTATTATTCCTCTAAATTACTGACATTGGCGAACGTTAATGCTTGGTTTTCGCGTAGACGTTGCACGCCTTCAACAACCAATATATCGTTCTCATTTAAGTTACCTGAAACTAGCAATCGCCCAGCTAAGCGTTGCTCTATTTTTACATCAATACGCGTAGCTTTTTTATTTATACTTTTCCAAACGTAGGGACCTGTTGCTCCCCACATAAGTGCAGCTTCAGGCACAACCGCGTATGACTCCCCTTGCATTGTAATATTAATTCGAAAGCTCATACCTGGCATAAACTGATCATTTGTATTTTCCAGTTTTGCTTTAACACGTAAGGTACGGGTTTGTGGATTTATTCGCGAATCTAAATATGAAACTTGAGCATTAATGGCTTTTGCACTTTGCCATGGTGTTACTTCCACAATGCCTTTATTTTTTAGCATAGAGACAGCTGACTCAGGTGCGTTAAAGTTGATATACAAACTGCGGGTATCATCAATAGTCGCTATGGCTGTTTGCTCAGTAATGCGATCCCCTTTTTCAACATCAGTAAGCCCCATCACACCATCGAATGGCGCAAGTACTGTTCTATCTTCTAGGTCTGTTTTTGCATTGATAAGTGCAACCTCGGCAAGTGCATGCAGAGTTTTCGCATCATCTAAGTCACTTTTAGGGATTGCCCCTTTTTTGTGACTTTCGCTGAGTCTGTTAAGTGTACGCTGAGTGTCTGCTAGGGTTATTTCTGCTTGTTGAAGGGCTGCTTTTTGCCTACGAGAGTCTAGTTCAACTAAAACATCTCCTTCTTTAACAAAGTTACCCGGTTTAAAGTGAACTGCTGTAACTCTATCACCAACAGCAGGGAATAATATAACGGAATGAATTGCTTCTGCATTTCCTACAGCTTTCACCTCTTCTTTTGTACGTTCCGTTGTTACTTTTTGTACCATTACATTTGCACTTGATGCTGCGGTGCTAAAAATGAATAATAACAAGTAGATATTTAATAGAAGTATGCGCAATTTCAAAGAACCACCTAATAGACAATTTTGTTAACCACTATACGCAGTGTAACAAAACTGTGATCAAAACTAGCCCGTGTTAACGCTGAATGCTCAACTATATAAGATGAATAACAAAATGAAGGCAAAAAAAAGAGCCGTGAAGCTCTTTTTTATTTAATAACTATTACCGATGAATTACTTTGCGCGTTGCGCATCTTTTTGTGCTTTTTTAGCTTCTTTGCGTTGTTGAAGAACAGTTTGTGCTTCATTACCTATATGCCCTTCACCACGAGCTTGAGCAAGTTCAATTTGTTTTTGGCGCTCTGCAAAGCGCGCGCGCTGCTCATCCGTTACGTTATCAATACAATGATGGCATGAAACACCTTCTAGATACTCAGGCTTTTGTTTTTCTTGTTCAGTAATAGGCATACGACACGCATGACACTGATCGTACGATCCCTTTTGTAGGTCATGGTTTACAGCAACGCGATTATCAAAAACAAAGCATTCGCCTTCCCACATGGTTTCTTCTTTTGGCACCTCTTCCAAATACTTAAGTATTCCGCCTTCAAGGTGATAAACTTCATCAAAGCCTTGTTCTTTCATATAGGCCGTTGATTTTTCACAGCGAATGCCACCTGTACAAAACATAGCTACTTTTTTATGTTTTTCTGGATCAAGATTTTCTTTTGCCCACTGCGGAAATTCACGAAAAGTGGTTGTATTGGGATCAACGGCATTTTGAAATGTACCAATTTCAATTTCGTAATCATTACGCGTATCAATTAAAACAACCTCTGGGTCAGAAATTAATGCATTCCAGTCTTGAGGTTTAACATAGCTCCCCACGACTTTAAGGGGATCAATTCCCTCTACGCCCATTGTTACAATTTCTTTTTTTAGTTTTACTTTTGTGCGGTAAAACGGGCATTCGTCGTCATAAGATTCTTTAGTGACAATATTTTTTAAATTTGGCTGCTCATCTAGCCATGCAAGGAGGTTATCAATGCCTTCTCTTTTTGCAGAAACAGTGCCATTTATCCCTTCTGCAGCTAAAAGTAATGTGCCTCGAACTTCGTTTGCTTCCATAACCTCTAATAAAGGTTTACGTAATGCCTCAAACTCTGGCAGACCTACAAATTTGTATAATGCGCACACTACAAAGTGTTCGCTGGTAAGATCGTCTTTATGAACAGCTGTCATTTTATTTCCTATTTTGCCTTAATAAGCCAATATTGGCGTTTACCGAATCGTAAATCCGGCGCATATGGGGCGCGTATTTTACGCTTTTTTAGATTAATTGCAAAAAATAGCAGCATACATTGCTTTTTGCTGTCGGGATAAGCCATGTGTACGCTATAATGCAGCAATTAATTTAAGTTGCACATTGGAGAACATTACATTGCACTTTACTGATCTTGGGATTGATACTCGCCTTGAAACACAATTAGCACATCAAGGGATCACCCAGCCCACAGACATTCAAGCACATGCAGTGCCTACCGCACTTGCAGGGCATGACATTTTTGCTCAGTCGAAGACTGGGTCGGGCAAAACCTTGGCGTTTTTATTACCAGCAGTTCAAAGGGTTATGAAACAAAAAGCACTCAGTAAACGCGATCCACGTGTACTTATTGTTGCCCCTACACGCGAACTAGCCACGCAAGTTTTTACTCAACTACGTTTATTAATAGCAGGCACTGCTATTAAGGCAGTTAAAGTATTAGGTGGTGAGAACTTTAACGACCAAATTAAAGCATTAAGAAACGATCCACAGTTTGTAGTTGCAACACCGGGTCGTCTGGCTGATCATGTGGCTAAACGCTCTTTACAGTTAAGTGGGTTAGAGCTGCTGATTTTTGATGAAGCAGACCGCATATTAGATCTGGGCTTTACCGAACAATTAAAACTAATTAATGACGAAGCAAATCACCGCCTTCGACAAACATTATTATTTTCAGCAACGCTTGACCATGCACAAGTAGATGCGCTTTCGCGTAATTTATTAAAAAAACCAAAACAAATTACGCTTAGCGCTGCAAACGAGCAACATAGCGATATAACGCAAACACTCTTCCTAGCTGACCACCTAGATCACAAGGAAGCGTTATTAGCACACTTTTTAAAGCAAGACGAAGTTGGCCAATGCATAATATTTACTGCCACCCGGGCAGATACAAGTCGTTTGAGCGAAGAGCTAAACAACAAAGGATTTAAATCAGTTGCACTTGCGGGTGATTTAACACAAAGCAAACGCTTAGACATTATGGACTCGTTTAGCAGAGGAAACTTTAAAATATTAATTACCACTGATGTCGCATCTCGTGGCCTAGATTTACTAAGCGTAACCCATGTGATTAACTTCGATTTACCAAAGCATGCTGAAGAATATGTACACCGAATAGGTAGAACTGGACGTGCTGGCTTTAAAGGTACTGCTATTTCGTTAGTCGGCCCTAAAGATTGGGCTAGTTATTTATCAATTAAATCTTTTTTAAATGATGAACTTAAGTTTGCAAGTATTGACGGACTTAAAGCTAAATTTAAAGGCATAAAAGAGAAAAAACCTGCTTCAACGCTTAAAGCTAAAAAAGTAACGCATGTTAAAAAGCCACAAATAAAACGTAAAGCAAAACCCAAAAAACCAGTAGCACCCATTAAAGCCCCTATGAATATCGATGGCGATTCACCAATGCGCCGTAAAAAAAAGCCTGAGCAGGAATAATTATGAGTTACCTTGGAACAACCCAAACACTATTTGTAAAAGAAGTAAGTAATGAAGGCGCTTACTTGGACGGTCATGATTTAGGTGAAGTTTTTTTACCAAAGAGCGAAATCAAAGATGAACTTGAAGCCGGTGATAGCATTAGCGTGTTTATATATTTAGATAACGCTAATTTGCCAACTGCAACGGTTAAAAAGCCACATGCTCAGGTAGGTGAGTACGCCCTTTTACGTGTCAAAGAAATAAATAGTATCGGTGCTTTTTTGGACTGGGGATTAGAAAAAGATGTACTAGCCCCATTTAATGAACAAAAGCCACGCATGCAAGAGGGACATTCTTATTTAGTTCGATTGTACCTTGATAATGCCAGCCAACGCATTTGTGCTTCAACTAACTTTAATCGCTTTTTATCTAAAGATGAACCTGAATACACTAATCTTCAAGAGGTTGATTTAATTGTTGCTGGTAAAACAGATATTGGCTACAAAGTGCTTATTGAAGAATCTCACTTTGGTGTTGTGTTTTACAACATGGTGTTTAAAAACTTATTTGTAGGGCAAAAGCTTAAGGGCTTTGTTAAAAAAGTAAGAGAAGACGGAAAAATTGACGTTGTGCTAGAAAAGCCAGGCATGGGCAAGGTAAGTGAGCTTGGCGATAAAATAATGGAAAAACTTAAAAACGAAGGCGGAATACTCGCTATTGGCGATAAATCTGATCCTGAACTTATCAAAAAAGTATTCTCTACGAGTAAAGCGAATTATAAAAAGGCAATTGGTGGTTTGTTTAAGCAAGAGCTTATTGAAATTGAAGCAAAATCAATTCGCTTGAAATCGAAATAATTAAACAACACTCATTCTATATTTTTATAATGAGTGTTTAACCTAAAATATACTTATAAGGCAATGTGCATTGCGTATATTGCCTTGAATAATCAAGTACTTCCCTTTCTGATTCTAAGTTCAATGGTGCTAGCCTGAACACCTTTTTTTCACACTCTAATTTTTTTTCGTCATGGTTTGTTAAACAAGCACTAACACTTATATCCTGGGCATTCAATGTGTCGGAGTTTCTGTAACAAAGGTGATGTGCGTAGTCTTTCATTGTTTTTTTAAAATCAAACATATTTACAGGATACGCTGAAATAACATCTGTTACTGTTGTAACTCCATCATATGCTTTACTCGAAAACACATATTTATTAAAAGAGAAGCCTGCGATGATAATGACCAATGAACCAATTAATACCTTCAAAATAAAACCCCTCACAACATTTTGATATTATAAATGTAACACAAATTACACATAACGTAAGGGGTTTAGTACTTATTTGCTGTTTTTTGTAAACTATTTTATAGACTCATTAACATCTTGCAGTACTTTTACTGGATTTGATGCATTAGTAATCGGCCTGCCTACTACTAAGTAATCACTACCTGCTTCAATTGCTTTTTTTGGAGTCATTATTCTTTTCTGGTCGCCTGCATCACTACCTTCAGGACGAATACCGGGTGTAACTAGTTTAAAATACTCACCAAGCTCAGCCTTTAAAACACTCGCTTCTTGCGCGGAACAAACAACACCATCAAGGCCTGCTTCCTTGGCTAGTTTTGCAAGGTATATTACCTGCTCCTGAGGTGATTTATTTATACCTAATCGCTTTAATTCTGACTCATCCATACTTGTTAATACAGTAACAGCAATAAGAATTGGGGCTTTATCACCAAACGGTTCTAAAGCAACTTTTGCTTTAGTCATCATTTCGAAACCACCCGATGCATGAACATTTACCATCCATACCCCCATTTTTGCAGCCGCTGTGACTGCCTTTGCGACTGTATTAGGAATATCATGAAACTTTAAATCTAAAAAAACATCAAAACCAAGTTCAATTAATTCTTTTACAAATTCAGGTCCAAAGTATGTAAACATTTCTTTGCCTACTTTTAAACGACAAGTATCGGGCGAAAGCTGTTTTACAAATGCTAACGCTGTTTCTTGATCGTCGTAGTCTAAAGCGATAAGTACTTTTTTTGAATTTTCGAAAGACATAGTTATCCTAATGTATAGCAGTAAAGAGTTTTTGTATATTTTACTTAGTTAGCTTAGCGAACTTACACAAAGTGAATAAAGAGGTTAATTAGTATATTGGCGCTAGTTAAACTTCTAGTCGAATTTGTAAGGGCTCTACAATAATTAAGTATTTAGGGGTTATTAAAATCCGTCTAAACCTCTGCTTGGGACAATGGTTTCCCAATGTTTACAAGAGGGGCAATTCCAATAGATTGTATAACTTGTGAAGCCACAATGCTGGCATTGAAAGTCTGGCTTAGTCGCTATATATGACGTAACAAGTTTGTCAATTTCATTGAGCACTTCTTTTGTATTTTTATTTTGGTCACCCATAAGCTGCAGTAAAAAACTAAAACCTCTGATTGTAGGTTGCCTTTTTAAACTATCAGTTAAAAAATCAAAAGCTTGCTTAGTGTGTCCTTGCTCTAGGAGCGCTTGGCAATGTTTTATTTTTATTAGAACACCACCTTTGTCTAGTAAATCGCTTACTAGTTCATGAAATTGATGCGTTAAGTTAAGTTGTTTATAACTATGCGCTAGCTCATCAATAAATAACGGCGCAAACAACGTAAACTGACAGATTAGTTCACGCCAGTAGTAAATAGCTTTAACGTAATCCTCTTTGGAAAAAGCGATGACACCTAGCTCGTACAAGGGCCTAACTGCTTTATAATTTAAACTAATCGCTTTACGCATAATTTGAGGATTATTATCACTAAGCGCAGCTTCACAATAAAAATTCGCTATGGCTTTAAATTGCTGCTCTTTAGAAAATAATTCGCTATGAGATTCAAACATATTAATGCCTTTATCCCATTCACGAGTTTGCGAATACAAAGTAATAATAGGATCGAGAGCTTCTACGTGCCCTGCTTTGACTAGCCAAACCAAATGTTCTTCTGCGCCATCTAGTAAGCCAGCCATAATGTAATCTTCAGCGAGTTCTAAACGGCTGGTTGCAGCTTGCTGCTCACTTAAGCTAGGGTGTTTTAAGAGGAGTTCATGTATTTTTATTGCACGATCTAGTTCGCCTCGACGACGAAACATTGTGGCAAGAGTGGAATAGTGTTCAACCGAATCAGCGGCAACTTCAAGTAGGTTTATTAAATGTTCTAAGCCTTGATCTTCTTCACGGTCTAATAAAAACTTTAAACCTTTACTGTATTCAGACGTAATTTGTCTATTTAGTTGATGGGCATGATTCTTAGCGCTGTTTTTTCCCATAACCCAGCCATAACCAGCTGCGACAGGTAGTAATAAAAACAAAAGCTCAATCATAATTAGGTGTCTTTATTAGCGTCAGGCTTATTTTTATTTTTTTCAGGTGACAATTGCTTTTTTAACCGGTAGTTTTGCCACTTCAACTGAGAAAACAACTTGAAGCTTATAAAAAAACCTATTAAAACACCTAACAAAAAGCAGATACTTATTATTACAGCTAATGGTAATGTATTACTGGCTATAATATAATTTACTTGTACTAACTGTGGATTTTGTGATCCTAATACAAAGGCACTAATTAGGCATAGTGCAACCAGAATAATTTTCAATACCTTGAACAAGTAACTACTCCGTTATATTAACTAGGCAATGCTCGCATTTACGCGGTCACGTAATTCTTTACCTGGTTTAAAATGAGGTACGTGCTTTCCATCTAACTCTACAGTATCGCCAGTCTTAGGATTGCGACCTGTGCGAGGAGCGCGGAAATGCAAAGAGAAACTACCAAACCCTCTGATCTCAATTCGATCTGAAGAAGATAATGAGCCGGCCATTTGTTCAAGAATTTCTTTTACAGCATTTTCAACATCTTTCACTGGAACGTGTGCATGTTGTTCCGCAAGTGTTTCTATCAGTTCTGACTTAGTCATAGCGTTTCCTTAAAAAAGATATAGGAAGGGCAATAATTGCCCTCCCAACTAAAAACTAATTATAAATTAGTCTTTTTGTGCATTTGCGAAAGCAGCTGCCATTGCGTTTTCAAACACTGGCTCTTCTTTCTTAAGCTTCTCTAGTACTTCTTTCTCTTCAGCTTCGAAAAGAGCTTTAACAGATAAGCTTAAAGTGCGGTTCTTACGATCAACACCAACATATTTAACTTCAACTTCGTCGCCAACAGAAACAACAGTAGTTGCATCTTCAACGCGCTCTTGAGCAATATCAGCTACACGAATGTAACCTTCAACGCCTTCGATAAGTTCAACAGTTGCGCCTTTCGCATCAACTTCAGTCACTTTACCTTTAACAATAGCACCTTTTTTGTTTGCATCAAGGTAGTTATTGAATGGGTCAGCTTCGATTTGTTTAACACCTAGAGAGATACGTTCACGCTCTGGGTCAACTTGCAATACGATAGCAGTGATTTCGTCGCCTTTCTTGAATTCACGCACAGCTTCTTCGCCAGGTGTATTCCAAGAAATGTCTGAAAGGTGTACAAGACCGTCAATACCACCGTCAAGACCGATAAAGATACCGAAGTCAGTGATTGATTTGATCTTACCAGTAACTTGATCGCCTTTGTTTTGTAGACGAGCAAATTCCTGCCAAGGATTAGCAATACATTGCTTAAGACCTAGAGAAATACGACGACGTTCTTCGTCGATTTCAAGAACCATAACTTCAACTGTATCACCTAGTGAAACAACTTTTGAAGGATGGATGTTCTTGTTAGTCCAATCCATTTCAGAAACGTGTACTAGACCTTCAACGCCTTCTTCGATTTCTACGAAGCAACCGTAGTCAGTAAGGTTAGTTACACGACCAGAAAGTTTAGAACCTTCTGGGTAACGACCAGCGATAGCTGCCCATGGATCTTCACCAAGTTGTTTAAGACCTAGAGATACACGAGTTTTATCTTTGTCGAATTTAAGAACTTTAACTGCGATTTCGTCGCCAACATTAACAATTTCTGAAGGGTGCTTAACACGCTTCCACGCCATGTCAGTGATATGTAGTAGACCATCAACACCACCAAGGTCAACGAATGCACCGTAGTCAGTAAGGTTCTTAACGATACCTTTAACTTCTTGGCCTTCAACAAGGTTAGCAAGAAGCTCTTCACGTTCTTGTGAGTTTTCTGATTCGATAACTGCACGACGTGAAACAACAACGTTGTTACGTTTTTGGTCAAGCTTGATTACTTTAAATTCAAGCTCTTTGCCTTCAAGGTGAGTTGTGTCACGTACTGGACGAACATCAACAAGTGAACCAGGTAGGAAAGCACGGATTGAATCAACTTCAACAGTGAAACCGCCTTTAACTTTACCGTTGATAACACCAGTAACAGTCTCTTGCTCTTCACATGCTTTCTCAAGACGGATCCACGCTTCGTGACGCTTCGCTTTCTCACGAGAAAGGATAGTTTCACCGAAACCGTCTTCGATTGCATCTAGTGCAACATCTACTTCGTCGCCAACAGCAACTTCTAGTTCACCAGCAGCATTTTTGAACTGCTCTGCAGGGATAGCACTTTCTGATTTAAGACCAGCATCTACAAGTACAATGTTGTTCTCGATTGAGATTACTGTACCTTTAACGATAGAGCCTTGCTCTGCTTCAAAACCCTTTAAGCTTTCTTCAAATAACTGCGCAAAATTTTCTGACATACGAATATACGTCTCATATATTAATACCAATAAGCAACCATGCTGCATGGGGTTGTTAAAATAGCACTGGCATCCTGCTGGTGCATAAAATGTGTTTAACTTCGTTTAGGAAGTTTTCCCTCAGAAATAGCTGCATCCAATAAAGTCATAACCTTATCAAATACTTGCTGTGCATTTAGCTCGCTAGTATCGAGTTCAATTGCATCTTCTGCAGGAACAAGCGGCGCAACGGCGCGATTCATATCACGGTCATCACGAGCTTGAATGTCCTCTAATAGACCACTTAGTGTAACATCAAGCCCACGCTCATTCAACTCAACAAAGCGTCTACGAGCACGCTCTTGTGCGCTCGCTGTTAAATAGATCTTTAATGGCGCATCTGGGAACACAACAGTTCCCATATCACGGCCGTCTGCTATTAAACCATTTTCGGTTCTAAAAGCGCGTTGACGGCGCAATAGCGCTTCACGAACGCGAGGAAGTGCAGCTACCTTTGATGCAGCTGCGCCCACTTCTTCATTACGAATAGTGGTCGTAACATCCTCTCCCTCTAAAATAACTTTTCCAGCATTAGTCTGGCTATCCACCAAAAACTGCACATCTAAATTTGCAGCCAGCGGTACAAGTGCCTCTTCGTTGTCTAGTGCGATTTGATGGTGAAGTGCTGCAAGGGACAAAACGCGGTAAATTGCACCACTATCCAATACATCCCAACCCAACTTATCGGCTAACAAACGACAAACAGTTCCTTTACCAGAACCACTTGGGCCATCAACGGTGATCACGGGCATTAATAACGCCTGCATTTAAACCTCCTGCAATGCACACCTAAATAATCCGCGGCATTATACGCCAGTTATTAAAATATATCTGCTATTAGTGTGTAACTTTTTATAAATAGTTATAAAAAGCCTATTCACTAACCGATGCTAATACATTGAAAAACGTAGGAAATGTTTTATAGGTACACTTAGGGTCATTGATTGTTATAGGCTTTCCGCCTACTGCAACCATTGCAAAACACATAGCAATACGGTGATCGTCGTAAGTATCAATGGCGACATCATTAAATGTTGATGGGGGAGTTATTTCAATAAAATCTTCACCCTCAACAACTTCTGCACCTACTTTACGTAGCTCTGTGCTCATGGCGTAAAGTCGATCAGTCTCCTTTACACGCCAATTATAAATATTACGAATAGCTGTTGGACCTTTAGCAAACAGTGCAACAGTGGCGAGTGTCATGGCAGCATCAGGTATAGCATTGGCGTCTATGTCGACCCCTTTTAAGTCGCCTTTTCTAACAACTAAACGCTCATCATACCAATCGATTTTTGCACCAACTTGCTCCATCACCTTTGCAAAGCCAATATCACCTTGAACTGATTTAGCGCCCACACCTTTAATTTCTATTTCACCACCAGCAATAGCTGCTGCGGCTACAAAATAAGAAGCTGATGAAGCATCACCTTCAACCATAATACGCTCAAGTGATTGATACTGCTGCCCGCCTTTGACTTTAAATGTTGAATAATCTGAATGTTCAACGATAATGCCAAAACGCGCCATAACGCCTAGTGTAATATCAATGTACGGCTTAGAAACTAAAGTGCCTTTAATTGTAATTTTTGTATCACCCGTGAACAAAGGCGCAGCCATTAATAAAGCGGTTAAAAATTGACTTGAAATACTGCCATCAATTTCAACTTCACCGCCATTAATTTGTCCACCAACAATTTTCAGCGGCGGGTAGTCTTTGTGCTTAGTGTAGGTAATATCACCGCCAAGCACTTGAAGAGCGTCTACTAAATGCCCTATTGGGCGCTCTTCCATACGTGCTTCACCAATTAATTCATACTCACCACTTACAGCCGCAAGCACTGCTGTTAAAGGGCGATATGCAGTGCCCGCATTACCTAAAAACAATGGCTCATTAGGTGTTTTAAATTTTCCACCGACACCGTGCACGGTTGCAACTGTACGGTCATCATTAAGTGTAACTGTTACACCTAAAAGTGCTAAGGCCCCCAACATATGACGAATATCATCACTGTCGAGTAAGTTCTCAACAACTGTTGTTCCGTTCGCTAAAGCAGCCAGTAGTAAAATCCGATTAGATAAACTTTTTGACCCAGGCAATGTCACAGTCCCATTAACACGGGATATAGGCTCTAAACGAAGTTGCTCCATTAGCTATTCTCCTTCGCAAAAGCTGCCATAAAATCAACAAGCGCTTGTACGCCCTCAAGTGGCATTGCATTATAAATACTTGCACGCATACCACCTACTATTCTGTGACCTTCAAGTGCCAATAAACCAGCTTCTTTAGATTGTGATACAAACTTTTCATTTAAGCTTTCATCATTAAGCCAAAATGGTACATTCATACGTGAGCGGCAATGCTTGGCTACTTTATTGGTATAAAAAGGAGACTCATCAATAAAATTATAAAGAAGTTCTGCTTTGGCGATGTTGTGTGCTTCCATCGCCTTTACACCACCTTGTGCTTCTAACCATTCAAACACCTCAGCAGCTAAGTACCATGCAAATGTAGGTGGTGTATTAAACATACTGCCCTGTTTAGCTTCAAGGGCATAATCTAAAATACCTGGTTTTGCTAGTCCTTCACGCTCAAGTAATGTTTTGCGCACAATAACAATAGCGATACCTGATGGACCGATATTTTTTTGCGCACCAGCGTAAATTAAATCAAATTGATTAACGTCGATTTCACGAGATAATATAGTCGAAGACATATCGGCAACAATGGGAGCTGTTGGATGACTTGGTACCTCAAAAATTTCTAAGCCATCTACGGTTTCGTTTGGACAGTAATGAATATATGAGGCATCTGCAGGTAACACCCAGTCAGCCACGTTTTTTATAGAAAATTGCCCATCTGTATCGTTGCGTACATCAACACTAATTGTTGAAGTAAACTTATTAGCTTCGTCTGTAGCGCTTTTAGACCACACTCCATTTTCACAGTAGACCGCTTTTTTATCGGCTTGATGGAGATTAAGGGGTACTGCGCTAAATTGACCTCGACCACCACCATGCATAAATAGAACTTCAAATTCATCACTAATATTCATTAAGCGTCTTAAGCTTGCTTCACATTTTGCAGTTAATGCTAGAAATTCTTTACTGCGGTGGCTAATTTCCATTACAGAAACGCCCATGTCTTGCCAATCTAAGAATTCTTTTTGTGCTTTTTGCATTACCGCTTGCGGAAGCATAGCCGGCCCTGCACAAAAATTATATTTACTCATTACCTTTGCCTCATTCCAGTAATTTATCTACTCAACATGAAAATATTAAATCCACGCTGTATTAATTTTTTTCAACAACATTAAAAAAAGCGGCCAAGGCCGCTTTTTCAATCTCAATTATTCTGAAGGAGGAGTGTCATCCACGACTTCATCTATAACTGTATCTACTGTTTCAACGTCTTCAGTATTAATTAAGTCACTTTCTGTAACTTCAATTTCTTCTATACGTTGTAAACCAACTACTTGCTCTTCGTCAATAGTTCTGATCAAAATAACACCTTGTGTGTTACGTCCAACCGTTGAAACTTCGTTCACACGAGTACGCACTAACGTTCCGCGGTTTGAAATAAGCATTATTTCGTCGTTGTCATCAACTTGAACAGCACCTACTACAGCACCATTACGCTCACTCACCTTAATTGATACAACACCCTGTGTTGCACGACTCTTAGATGGGTAATCTTCAAGCTGAGTTCGTTTACCATAACCATTTTCAGTTACAGTTAATATAGCACCATCAGTTTTTGGTACGATAAGCGATACTACACGTTGTTCGTCGGTCATTTTAATACCACGTACACCGGTTGCCGTTCTACCCATTGGACGAACACCTTTGAAACGAATCTCAGGGTTACCTTCTTCGTCAAGTACTGGGTTACCGTTTTCATCTACAACAGCAGATTCTTCAGCTTCTTTAAAGCGAACAACCTTACCCGCATCAGTAAACAGCATTATTTCGTTCGTACCATCGGTAATATCAACACCAATTAAGCTGTCGCCTTCATTAAGGTTAACAGCAATAATACCGCTAGCACGCTGACGGCTGTAGGCTGTTAATGGTGTCTTCTTAACGGTACCAAAAGCAGTTGCCATAAAGATGTATTTATCTTCTTCGTACTCACGTACTGGCAATATAGCAGTAATACGTTCGTCAGCTTCTAACGGTAACAAGTTTACAATTGGCTTACCGCGGGCTGCACGGCTTGCAAGTGGTAATTGATACACTTTTAACCAATATAAGCGGCCTGCTGTAGAGAAGCACAAAATAGTATCGTGCGTGTTTGCAACTAATAAACGCTCGATGAAATCTTCGTCTTTCATCTTCGTTGCAGACTTGCCTTTCCCGCCACGACGTTGCGCTTCGTAATCAGACAATGCCTGATACTTAACATACCCCTCGTGAGAAAGTGTCACTACAACATTTTCCTCAGTAATCAGGTCTTCAAGGCTAATGTCATGCGCAGCTGCATTAATTTCAGTACGACGTTCATCACCGTATTGCGCCTTAATTTCAACTAATTCATCGCGAATTACTTCCATTAAGCGCTCTGGACTTGCCAATATGTGTAACAGTTCAGCAATCAAATCAAGCAGTGTTTGGTATTCACTTAAGATTTTTTCGTGCTCAAGGCCTGTTAGCTTGTGTAAGCGTAAATCAAGAATCGCTTGAGCTTGTTGCTCAGAAATGAAGTACTGGCCGTCGCGTATACCTAAATCATCAGCCAACCAATCTGGGCGAGCAACGTTAGCTTCACCTGCTTTTTCAAGCATGGCTTTCACATTACCGAGTTCCCACGAGCGAGCAGTTAACGCTATTTTAGCTTCTGCCGGTGTAGGAGACTTACGAATAAGTTCAATAATTGGGTCAATGTTGGCGAGTGCAATTGCTAGACCTTCTAGCATATGAGCACGGTCACGCGCTTTACGTAAATCGAATACTGTACGACGAGTTACTACTTCACGGCGGTGAATAATAAACTCTTCAAGCATTTCTTTTAAATTAAAACACTTGGGCTGATTATTAATAAGCGCAACCATGTTCATGCCAAACACTGTTTGTAATTGTGTTTGCGCATATAGGTTATTTAAAATAACTTCACCTACGTCACCACGTTTAATCTCAATAACGATACGCATACCGTCTTTATCTGATTCATCACGTAATGCGCTGATCCCTTCAATCTTTTTATCTTTAACTAGCTCAGCGATTTTTTCAATCAAACGAGCTTTGTTAACTTGATAAGGGATTTCATGAACAATAATTGTTTCACGACCTGTTTTCTCATCCGTTTCAATATCGGCGCGTGCACGCATGTACACTTTACCACGGCCGGTTTGATACGCTTGTTCAATCCCTTTTTTACCGTTAATAATTGCGGCTGTAGGGAAATCGGGGCCTGGGATGTAATCCATTAATTCAATAATGGTTAAATCAGGATTAACAATAAGAGCTAAACAGCCATTAATAACTTCAGTTAAGTTATGGGGTGGTATATTTGTTGCCATACCTACCGCAATACCAGAAGAACCATTTACTAGTAAATTAGGTACTTTAGTTGGTAAAACATCAGGAATTTGTTCTGTGCCATCGTAATTAGGTACGAAATCAACCGTTTCTTTTTCAAGATCGGCTAATAACTCGTGTGACATTTTAGCCATACGTACTTCGGTATAACGCATTGCTGCAGCTGAATCACCATCAACTGAACCGAAGTTACCTTGGCCATCAACAAGCATATAACGAAGTGAGAATGGCTGTGCCATACGAACTATCGTGTCATAAACTGCGCTATCGCCGTGTGGGTGGTATTTACCGATTACGTCACCGACAACACGTGCCGATTTTTTGTAAGGCTTGTTCCAATCATTACTAAGCTCGTTCATTGCAAACAAAACGCGACGATGAACTGGCTTTAAGCCATCACGTACGTCTGGTAATGCACGTCCTACAATTACACTCATTGCGTAATCTAAGTAGGAGTTTTTTAACTCGTCTTCAATATTGACTGGCAGAATTTCATTGGCGAGATCAGTCATTTGATATCACATTCCTTCAGTAGCAGCTCTTAATAACCCGGTATTGGGTTTTAAAGAGTATTGTTATTATTACTAACGGACATGCTATCACAATTAATTTTAATTTACAGGCGCAAAACTTTGCGATTTATGAATTTAGGCCTATATAATGGCCTCAGATTGACGAGGAAGTATTTTATGACCGAACATCAAAATGTAGATCACGCAGAAATAGCAAAGTTTGAAGCCATCGCAGAGCGTTGGTGGGATTTAGAGGGTGAGTTTAAACCCTTACACGAAATTAACCCGTTACGCCTAGATTTTATTGCAAATAAAGCTCAAGGCTTATTTGACAAAGAAACACTCGATGTGGGCTGCGGTGGCGGTATTTTAAGCCAAAGCATGGCACGTATGGGAGCCAAAGTAACAGGCATTGATATGGGGCAAGAGCCTTTAACTGTCGCCAAGTTGCACAGCTTAGAAACAAATGTACCCGTTGAATATATAAAAGTACCTGCTGAACAATTTGCTGATGAGCACCCTGAGCGCTTTGATGTCGTTACCTGTATGGAAATGCTCGAACACGTCCCCGACCCTGCTTCGATTATTCAAGCGGTTGCTAAACTTGCAAAACCCGGTGCTGACGTTTTTTTTTCTACCCTTAACAAAACTCCTAAGGCCTACTTGTTTGCCATTGTAGGTGCTGAAAAACTATTGAAAATGGTTCCTGATGGAACACACGACCATAATAAGTTTATAAAACCTGCACAACTAATTTCATGGGCCGAAGAAGCGGGCTTAAAAGTACGTGCAAGCTCAGGGCTCTCGTATAACCCCTTTTCTAAACAGTACACACTCAATAGTGATGTTAGTGTTAACTATATTCTTCATTTTGAGAAGTTGGTGTAATGAAAAGCGGACAGTTACCTTCAGCACTTTATCAATATGATGCATTTTTGTTTGATTTAGACGGGACGTTACTCGACACAGCTGACGATTTAGGCGCTGCTCTTAATAGTGTACTGCGTGCAAATGAAACTACTGAAGTAACCAGTGAGGTATATCGTCCAGCAGCGTCTAATGGTGCAGCAGCATTATTAGAAGCTGGCTTTAAAGAGTTATGGCCCTCTCTTGCACAATCACAATTGATAAAGCAACTGGTCGATAACTATGCACAAAACATTGCAAAGCATACCCACTGTTTTGCCGGTATTGAACCACTACTCATTGCACTTGATCACAAAAAGATCAAATGGGGGATCATGACAAACAAGCCCGGTTTTTTAACCGAGCCGCTAGTCGCTGCGATCCCCGCTTTAAAAAATGCTTCGGTTATAATTAGCGGAGACACCCTTGAAGAAGCTAAACCCTCTCCGATGCCTTTACTTCATTGCGCTAAACTCATGGACGTGATACCAGCTCGCTGTTTATACATAGGTGATGCTGAGCGTGATATTCAGGCAGGTAAAGCAGCAGGTATGCCCACAGCGACTGCTTTGTGGGGTTACATTCCAAGTGAGTCAGAAGCATTGACTTGGAAAGCTGATTTTAACTGGTATAGCCCTATTGACGCATTTAACCATATATAGTGCCAATTATAGATATAAACACTATATGTTGTGATTGTGACACTTTATACACAAAGCTTGATGATAAAAAAAGCAGGCGAAATTTATTTTCAAAATGTGTAAATTTAGTCGATCCTGAGTTGATTTTTAAAAATTTCAACTCAAATGAATGATCAAAGGTTAATGCCTACTAACACAATTACGTTATCCCAACGTTATCCACAAATAGGGGCAATTATGCCCCTTGCAAATCAACTCAGACCACACTATCTTGTGATCTCTAAATTGAACAACACCAGATATTGTGGCCAAATGTTATTCAATTAAATTTACCTGATTTGGTAAAACTTATAAAAAATGAGCACTACTTCTCTTTTTGAGACGTACAACATTGGTCAAAAATACATTATCCCCAAGGAATACAGGCAAAGCTATGAACCAACAGTTATCTGTAAGCAAACGTGACGGGCGCAAAGAGCCTCTTGATCTTGATAAGATCCATCGCGTTATAGAATGGGCCGCCGAAGGTTTAAATAACGTTTCGGTTTCTCAGGTTGAATTAAAGTCACATATTCAATTTTATGATGGTATTCGTACTAAAGATATTCACGAAACGATTATTAAAGCGGCTGCCGATCAGATTTCTAAAGAATCACCTGATTACCAATACCTTGCTGCACGTTTAGCTGTATTCCACTTACGTAAAAAAGCATATGGTAAATTTGAGCCTCCGCGTTTATTTGACCATGTAACAAAAATGGTTGGCGATAAGCGCTATGACGCACATTTACTCGCTGACTACACAGAACAAGAATTTGATGAATTAAACGAATACCTAGACCATTCTCGTGATCTAAATTTTAGCTACGCTGCAGTTAAACAATTAGAAGGTAAATATCTAGTTCAAAATCGTGTAACGGGTGAAATATATGAAAGTGCGCAGTTTTTATATATTTTAGTCGCTGCAAGCTTATTTGCAGATTACCCACGAGAAACACGTGTTTCATATATAAAGCGCTTTTATGATGCGGTATCGCTATTTAAAATTTCATTACCTACGCCAATCATGGCGGGTGTTCGCACGCCAACTCGCCAGTTCAGCTCATGTGTGCTTATTGAATGTGGCGATAGCCTAGATTCAATCAATGCTACGTCATCGGCTATAGTAAAATACGTTTCTCAACGTGCTGGTATAGGTATTAATGCGGGTCGCATTCGCGCATTAGGAAGCCACATTCGTAACGGCGAAGCGTACCACACTGGCTGTATTCCTTTTTACAAGCACTTTCAAACAGCTGTTAAAAGTTGTTCGCAAGGTGGCGTACGTGGTGGCGCAGCAACTTTATTCTATCCTCTATGGCACTTAGAAGTAGAAAACCTTTTAGTTCTTAAAAATAACCGTGGTGTTGATGACAACCGCGTTCGTCACTTAGATTATGGCGTACAGTTTAATAAATTAATGTATTCTCGTTTAATTAAAGACGATTATATCACGTTATTTAGCCCATCAGACGTACCGGGTCTTTATGATGCGTTTTTTGAAGACCAAGACGAATTTGATGCGTTATACGTTAAATACGAACAAGACGACTCTATTCGTAAAAAGCGTATTAAAGCAATTGAGTTGTTCTCTGTGTTCGCACAAGAGCGTGCAAGTACTGGCCGAATATACTTACAAAACGTTGATCACTGTAATACACACAGCCCGTTTATAGCGAAAGTAGCGCCAATACGTCAGTCTAACTTATGTTTAGAAATTGCATTACCGACAAAACCGCTTAACAACGTTAACGATGAAGAAGGCGAAATTGCATTATGTACACTGTCTGCATTTAACCTTGGTGCGCTTGAGTCATTAGATGAACTAGAAGAACTTGCTGAACTAGCAGTGCGTGCACTCGATAATTTACTCGATTTCCAAGACTACCCGGTACCTGCTGCTAAAAATGCAACGATGGGACGCCGTACGTTAGGAATAGGCGTAATTAACTACGCCTACTACTTAGCCAAAAATGGTAAGCGTTATTCAGACGGCAGTGCAAATGCACTAACACACAAAACATTCGAAGCGATTCAGTACTACTTGATGAAAGCGTCAAACGAACTTGCAAAAGAACGTGGTGCATGTCCTAAATTTAACGAAACAACGTACTCTCAAGGTATTATGCCAACAGATACGTATAAAACAGACTTAGATAAAATTTGTGATGAGCCACTGCACCTTGATTGGGATGCATTGCGTAAAAGTATACAAGAACACGGTATGCGTAACTCTACACTCAGTGCATTAATGCCATCAGAAACGTCATCGCAAATCTCAAACGCGACAAATGGTATTGAGCCGCCACGTGGTCACATTAGTGTTAAAGCAAGCAAAGATGGTATTTTAAAACAAGTTGTACCTGAGTACGAACGTTTAAAAGACAACTACGAGTTACTTTGGGACATTCCTTCTAATGATGGTTACCTACAGCTTGTGGGTATCATGCAAAAATTTGTAGACCAAACTATTTCTGCAAACACAAATTATGATCCAAATAAATTTGAAGGCGGTAAAGTACCTATGAAAGTCTTATTAAAAGACTTACTTAGCGCCTACAAATTGGGTGTCAAAACTTTGTATTACCATAATACCCGTGATGGCGCATCTGATGCACAAGACGACACTCCAGAAGTGGAAGATGACGATTGTGCAGGCGGCGCGTGTAAAATATAGTCGTTAATTTTATCTTAAGCGGGCATACAGCCCGCTTTGTTCTGATAGTTTTTTGAGTGATAAACATGTCTTATACTACTTTTAGTCGTAATCATAATAACCAAATGCAAGAGCCAATGTTTTTTGGCCAGACCGTTAACGTATCGCGTTACGATCAACAAAAATATCCTATTTTTGAAAAGTTAATAGAAAAGCAATTGTCTTTCTTTTGGCGACCAGAAGAAGTCGATGTGAGTAAAGACCGTTTAGATTTTCAGGCGCTACCAGAGCATGAAAAACACATATTTTTAAGTAATTTAAAATACCAAACATTACTCGATAGTGTACAAGGTCGCTCTCCTAACGTTGCCTTGCTTCCTATTGTGTCTATTCCAGAGCTAGAAACGTGGATAGAAACGTGGGCATTTAGTGAAACAATTCACAGCCGTTCATACACCCACATTATTCGTAACGTAACACAATCACCAGAACTTATTTTTGATGACATAGTTAGTAACGATAAAATTAGCGAACGCGCCGATGCAGTAACAACTTACTACGATGACTTAATTAACTCTGTTTCACTTTACAATCTTTACGGTGAAGGCAAGCACGAAATTAATGGTAAAACAGTGGTTGTTAATTTATTCGAACTTAAAAAGAAACTTTACCTCGCGATGATGTCGGTAAACATTCTTGAGGCAATTCGTTTTTATGTCAGCTTTGCGTGTTCGTTTGCATTTGCTGAGCGTGAACTGATGGAAGGTAATGCTAAAATTATCAAGCTAATTGCACGTGATGAGGCACTTCACCTTTCTGGCACACAGCATATTTTAAATATCATGCAAGATGGTAAAGACGACCCAGAAATGGCAATTGTTGCAGCCCAATGTCGCGACGAAGCAATTAAAATGTTTGTACAAGCTGCTGAGCAAGAGAAAGAATGGGCAGAATACCTATTCAAAGATGGGTCAATGATTGGTTTAAACAAGCATATTTTATGTCAGTATGTTGAATACATTACTAATGCACGTATGACTGCTATTGGCTTACCGGCTCAATTTGAAAACAACAGTAACCCTATTCCATGGATTAATTCATGGCTAGTATCTGATAATGTTCAAGTTGCGCCACAAGAAGCTGAAATCAGTTCATACCTTGTAGGTCAAATAGACTCACAAGTTGATGCAGCTGAATTTGGTGACTTTGATTTATAATGAGCAATGAAACGACTGCAAGTGTAACACTTGCAGAAAACAGCCAGCGCATTGAATATAGCCCTGGCTGCCCCTCTCTTTTACACTGCTTAGAATCTCAAAAAATAGATGTTGCTTATCAATGTCGTGAAGGCTACTGCGGTGCTTGCCGAGCAACCTTAGTGTCTGGTAATGTTCAATATAACGAAGAACCACTCGCATTTGTTCGCGATGGTGAAATACTTTTATGCTGTAGTAAACCCAACGGCGATATACGTATTAATCTAAAATAATAAATACCTTTATAGCAGTAACATTCCTTACTGATCATTATAGTGTTTATTAGTAAAACGATAGTGACCAGTAATTTTATAATCAAATAGCATTTCGCTTAGTTCTGGCCCGCGCCCTATATTATGTACAATTTGAGCTTTTTTACCGCTGTTTGAAGCTTCTGTAACAACCATACCTATGTGAGGTAAGTTACCAGGCAGCTTCCAAGTAACTATATCGCCAACTTTATAATCACGTGAGTTTCTAGAAATGGCCAATTCTATGCCATTATGCTTAAAAAATACTTGAAGGTTTGGTACGCGCCGGTGGTCAATATTTTTATCCGGCTTTTTTAGACCCCAAATTCGCTGAGACGGATATCTAGCAAAATTTGCTCGAATATCTTCATGTACTCTTTGTTGTAAATCAACACCCAATTGACGGTAAGCGCGAATAATAACATCGGTACAAACACCAATATTACTTGGTACATCACCACCGGGATATTTTATTGAATGATAACTGCCGTCATACGTAATATTATGTGTGGTCCTTTCAATCAGCGCTGCGGTTATTTGCTGATTGAAAGAGTTAGCAAGCGTAAAGAAGGGTAAAAATGTAAATAAATATAAACCGTGTTTGAACATAATTCTCCTTTTAAAACGCTACCTTCATGACCATTAATTCTATATGCAAAAATTAAATTGCGCTTTCAATTAGCCTTCTTCTTCAACCAGTGATTCTAACAGGTCATGTATTTCGGCTTTAAGTTCTTTATCTTCAATTTTATTTGCACTAACTTTTGCACTTTGAAGATTTTTTATAGCCTCTTCTTTTTGGCCAAGTTCTAATTGTAATGTTGCCATAGAAAATGCAACCGACGACATATGGTCTTTATTATTAATAGCAATGGATTTTGCTAACGCCTTTTCGTAAGTGGTAATAGCTTCTTCTAACTCTTCTGTAAAATCAGCAAGTGTTTCCCACTGAACAGGGTGATCTTTAGATGTATTTTCGTTTTCTTCACAAATCGCTTTAAGTTTAGAAAAAAGTAACTCAAAGCGTTTACGATCATTTTTATTTGCCGCATTCATTAACTCTTCAGCCAAATCGTGTACCGCTTTGTATACTTTTGTATTCATCATTACGTATCACCCTCAATGTATTTATGCTTAAAATAGCAAAATATAGATTTAAATGGCTAATTAAATATGCCTTTAGGACGATCATACAACATTAAAGTGTGCAGCAAACAATTTAAATGCGAAATAATAACTAAAGTATAAGTGGTTTATAAAATTCTACCCTGTCACAAAAATTCACACTTTTTAAATAACCTTAATTACTTTTATTTTTAAAGCACACCACATGAATTAAATTTATCAACTGCTCATCCATAAGTATAAAATGTTTAAATTAATAAAAATAATAATTTCAAACAATTTGAAGATGGGCTGTTACACTCAAAACTATCAAAAAATATAAAGATAGATAGGCTATGAAAGCGTGTAACCAATGTGGCAAATGCTGTACCAAATATGGTGGTGGTGACCTCGACGTTTCAACAGAAGAAGTGGAAATGTGGGCACTATTTAATCCTGAAATTTATCAATATGTACAAGGTAATCAAATTTGGTTTGATCCCGACACAGGTAATAAACTAAGCGACTGCCCTTTTTTAGCAATTGAGCCTAAAAAAGACAAAAACGCTAAAGATAAGTTCATATGCAATATCTACTTAGATCGACCTGAAGATTGTCGCCAATACCCTAGCCTTATAGCCGAAATGATTCGCGATGAATGTGAAATGATAGAGCCCAGCGATTTAAAAAATCAAAAACGTGCCCAAGACAAACTCAATGTATTAATGATTGATAGTAGATGAATCACAATTTTACCTCAGTGACTTAACACTAATTTTAGTTAATTAAACGCAAAATCATAAGTTATAGTATAACATTGTTGATCCGCTAATTTTGAACTGTTATATTATATCACAACAAGCAATCACAAAATAATTTACTCATGACAAAGTTAACATTAATTTCTTCTGCAATTTTTTCTGTTTTATGCACGCAATCAGCGTTAGCTGCTACGGTTACTGGCACAATCTTAGATGATAAAAAAAACCCAATTAAAAATGCCTCCGTTCATGTTCATGGAAAAAATCAAACTGTTAAAAGCAATGAACTTGGTGAATTTTCAATAGACATTGATGCTGACAGCCAACTTCATATTAGTAAAGACAACTACATAGATTCAAGAATAGCGGTGACTGAATCATCAAACAATGTCACTGTTTCACTCTTACCAACATCTGTAGAAACCGTTGTGGTTTATGCGTCTGCCCTGCATAAAAGCAGCCTTGAAATGATTTCGCCAGTAAGTGTTCTCTCTGGTGATGAGTTAAGAAATAAATCAAAACCAACACTTGGAGAAACACTAAAAGGCTTACCTGGTGTAAATGCCAGTTACTTTGGCCCTGTATCTTCAAGCCCTATTATTCGGGGTTTAGATGGCCCTCGTGTAAAAATCACCCAAAATGGATTAGATGCCAGTGACGCTTCGCGTATTGGGCCCGATCACGCTATGTCAAGCGACAGCTTATCTGCTGAGCAAATTGAAGTATTACGTGGTCCAAGTACCCTTTTATACGGCTCAGGTGCTATTGGGGGAGTTGTAAATGTGGTTGATAATCGTATTCCTACAAACAACATTGATGACTTTACAGGTGCAGCTGAATATAGCCACGACACTGTCTCTAACTCAAATACCGAGGCCGCAAAACTAGAAACAGGGAATGACGGATTTAACTTTCATTTTGATGGGACTAAGCGCAGCGGCGATGACTATGAAACGCCTACATTTAGAGTAACTGACGAAGATGGCGACGTAGAAACTGAAAACTCAGTAGAAAACACGTTTATTGACAGTGAAACACTTAATTTTGGAACAAGCTACGTTGGCGAGCACCTTACTGTCGGATTTTCTTACGGTAGTATAAAAACCGACTATGGAATACCTGGACATGAACATCACCATGAGCATGATCACGAAGGTGAAACTGAAGAAGAACATGCAGAACATGAGGGTGAAGAAGAAGGCGAAGAGCTTGTTTTTGCACAGCTAGAGCAAGACCGCTGGCAAGGGTTGGTGAGCTATGCGCTTCACAACAACTGGATAGAAACAATAAACCTGCGTGTTGGTTATACCGATTACTCACACAGTGAAATTGAAGATGGTGAAATTGGCACAACGTTCACTAACGAAACTACCGAAGCGCGTTTAAACGTAGAACATAAATTTGCTGATTGGCATGGTATGCTGGGCTATCATTACAGCGACTCTGACTACGACGCAATTGGTGATGAAGCATTTACACCAGCAAGTATAACAACTTCACATGCCCTTTATTTATTAGAAGAACGCGTATTTGGTGATGTAACAGTAGAACTGGGTGCCCGCATTGAAGATTACAAAATTGACAGTAATATTTCATTAGCTGAGCATCATCATGACCATGATGAAGCGGAAGTTGAAGAAGAAGAGCACGATGAAGAATCTATTGCTTATAGCAAAAGCTTTACCAATGTAAGTCTATCTGCTGGTGCAATTTGGCAGTACAAACCTGGACATAGTATTGCTACAAGTATTTCTCACTCAGAGCGAGCCCCACTTTCTGCAGAGTTATTATCTAATGGCTTACACATTGCGACGGGGACTTATGAACTGGGCTTAGGTTACCATATTGAGGATAATGAAGCGCATTTCGAGCCTGAGAACATTAAACAAGAAACCTCAACAAACTTAGACATTAGCTTTAGGCGTTTTAGCGGTGCTTTTGGTTACACCGTGAACTTTTTCTATAACGATATTAAAAATTTCTATTTTCAAGAAAATACAGGCTTAGTCTTCGATGAAGAAGACGGTTTAGAATCAGCAGTTGGTGCACACGACGATGCAGTAGCCGTTTATCAATTTAGAAGTAAAGACGCTGAGCTTTACGGTATAGAGTTTGATGCTCACTACCAGATGACACCAAACGCCATGGTTAAAGTATTTGGTGACTCTACTCGCGCTAAACTTAAAAACGATGAAGGGAACCTTCCGCGTATACCAGCAAACAAATTAGGCTCTGAGTTACAGTATGATTTAGGTAACTTACAACTAACGCTAACCGGCACTCATTACTTCGACCAGAATGACATCACTGCGTTTGAAAGCCAAACAGATGGTTATACTTTATTTGATGCTCAAGCTAACTACCAATTAGGTTTAGGTCCTGTTGATGCTCAACTTTATATAAATGTTGATAACCTAACTGATGAACTAGGGTTTGTTCATACCTCATTTATCAAAGATAAAGCCCCTCTTCCAGGTAGAAATATTCGCTTGGGTGTTCGTGGCTACTTTTAATCACTAAACGTTATGTTCAGCCTGTTTGATTAATAACTCCCTTTTAAAACCGCATTTGTGAATGCGGTTTTTTTTATATAAATCGCGTTGTAATTAAGGTGAAAAGCTAATTGTTTTAAAAATTACCATTACGCATTACCTGAACATAATTAAAACAGATACAAAAAAACCGCGCTATTTATAAGCGCGGTTTTTAAATAACTTAATAGAATACTATTAAGAAATTATTTCGTGTAGCTCAACGTCAAATACAAGCGTTGAGAAAGGTGCGATTGCTGCACCTGCGCCGCGCTCACCATAAGCAAGCTCATGAGGAACGTATATACGCCATTTAGTACCTACTGGCATCATTTGTAATGCCTCAGTCCAACCTTTGATCACGCCACCAACTGGGAACTCAGCTGGTTGACCTCGCTCGTAAGAGCTGTCAAAAACAGTACCGTTAATAAGAGTACCGTGGTAATCAACACGAACTGTAGACTCTGCAGTTGGCTTTTCGCCTTCACCCGTTGCTAGTACTTCATATTGAAGGCCAGACTCAGTAACAGTGATTTCTGGACGTTTAGCATTTTCTTCTAAGAAAGCAATGCCTTCAGCAGAAAGTACTTTTGATTCTTCTTCACGACGAGCTTGAATCTCTTCGTTAATTTTTTCAAATGCTGCTTGGATCTCAGGGATCTCAACTTGAAAAGCGCCACCAGCGTACGCATCTTTCATGCCTTCAAACACTGAATTTAGGTTTAAGCCTTCAAAAGGATTAGACTTAAGTTGCTCACCCATTTGTAAGCCAATACCATAACTTGCTTTTTCAGCATCTGTAGTAAAATTATCTGACATAATGTGTTTTTCACGTTTTGTTAGTTAAAAGACATAGATATGCTATCACAAAATCAAGCCTGTTTGGTGCTAGTTTTTATCGAGTTTTACCTTTAATAGGCCAACAATAAAGCAACTAAGGACCAAACTGCATAAAAATCCTACAAGCAATGGAGAAGTTAATAAACTAGAGGTGCCCCCAAGGATAATTGGCACCGCAATAAGCCCTACTACACCAATAAAAATTGATGCGATAACAGGCCATTTTGTATCGTATTTAGTAATTAAATGAGCAACTATAATATTAAATCCAACACCATATACGAACGCTGTGATTAGTGGGTGATCGGGCTGCGCATCGGCTGCCATTTTTATTAGCACACTCAAACCGCTTTGATAGCAATAACCGAATACAGTCCACAATAAAATATGTTTTAACAGCTGTGCACTTAAAGGTAAATTTGCTTTGTTTGTCATTACTAAACCCCAGATAGCAAAAAACCGCCAATAAGGCGGTTTTTTAAATAATGGTGGAGAGATAGGGATTTGAACCCTAGATAGGCTACAAACCTATGCCGGTTTTCAAGACCGGTGCATTCGACCACTCTGCCATCTCTCCGTACGGCGCGAATAATAGGGTTTATCTCATTATTTGTAAAGCATTAAATGTAAAAAATATAAAATTTTGTTTAATGACTTAAAAAACTACATACCAATGGCAGCAACATCGTGCTGTTAATGAGATTAATAATATTGCTTAGGTCTACGAGCAATCCATGAGCATAGTAGGCATACCAGTAAACTCAATGAGAAAAAAGTGACCCCTTGAAAAATTAGATCAAAACGGTTTAATTCGTCGCTTGGTACAATTACAAACATAAAAGCAGGTAAAATACTTAACATAAGCACGTAACAGCACACTTTGAAGGCGCGCCCAAAATCGAATCGCTTTGATTGCTGCATCCACCAAGTAAGTAGAACTAATACACTTACGGCCGAACCTGCAATAAATGGAGTTGCATTTGTACTCATTGCTACATATAACGTAACAAACGCCCCCAAAAGACCCCATATAGACCAAGCAAGCCAATTTTCTTTTTCACGTAAAAATAAATTTCCCATAAATTAAGTCTTCTTTATCATTGTTATTTTGAGACTCTCCATACATTATCAAAAAACAACCGATTAAAAAACAATCTGCAGAAGAATTATTAGCTTATTTAGCTTCCGTGCACTTCTAACAGCATGTCACTGCAAAATAGTAGTGACTAAATTTTATACTCATTTATAAGTGACCATCACATTATCTAAAAGTTCACCCTTGTTTATAAATTAGTAAAATAACTTTCAGGCTTATGCCGTGGCGACTTTTTACAATCGACAGCTGGAGTACCTATGTATAAATATCCCACAATTTCATCTAATTCGTTTAAATTGAGTGCTTGCTTAACCGCATTACTTTGCGCAAAATAACCCGTGCGCCACACACCACCTAGCCCCTGTGCAAATGCAGCTTGTTGCATTGCAAGCACACTACACCCTGCACTTTGTATTTGTTCTATGCGTGGTACTTTTGGATGTTCTTCATATTTAGCAATAGCAATTACAATTACAGGTGCTCGAAGAGGAAGATCTTTAGCACGATTAACCACTTTTTCTGGTTGTTGCTCTGCTAAAGCGCATTGATAATATATTTCACCTAGCTTTATGCGTGCATCCCCTTGAACCATAATAAACTGCCACGGTGCAATACAACCATGATCGGGAACACGCAGTGCTGCCTGTTTTATTATATCAAGCTGTTCAGGTGATGGACCAGGTCCTGTAAGTTTAGAATCAGATTGGCGAGTAAGTAAAAGCTCAATAGCATCCATAAAAATAACTCAAAATTCAAAACGCTAGAATAGCATTTAAAACCTTAATATTACCAATTTGGTTATATCGCTCGTTATAATTAATTAAGCCTTTTCATAAAAAACTATTTTTGCTGAGGTGGATTCGATTTGTAAAATTGTGAAAAGATATGCATAAGCTATCAATACCCAATGAGGTTATATAGCATATACAAAAAACGGCCGTTTAAAATATTTATATGGCCGTTCAAGTATGTTAAAACACCCTATTCTTTGCTGATTGTTCGCTTTATCCAATAATCAACGCTTACAAAGCGCCCACCTCCAGTGAAAAATAAACTAAGCAGCATTGCAAAGTAAATGGCAGCAAATTCAATCCCATTGTTTAGAATTGAAGGTTTGCCTTTATCGTACAAATACTCAGGAAAACCGTGTTCTTCCAGTATTGCGCGAATTTTGCCAATTCGCTCTTGTACTTCGAGTGAGTTTTCGAGACTTTCTTTTGCACCAGGGATTGATAACCAATCGAGTACCTGAGCTGCACTCGTGTCAGGATTAGTAGGTGCTATTGCAAACCAGCCATTGTGCCAATGCACTGATGTTGCAGCAACAACCATAGTAAACATAAGCGGGATACTAACTAGGCGAGTAAAAAGGCCAAATAATAAAAACCAGCCTCCCAAAAATTCGCTCCAACCAGCTAAAAATGCGAGTAAATCAGGAAATGGTAAGCCTAAGCCCCATTCACTATTCCCAAACCATTGCACAATATCAGGTGACGCTAATAAGCTGTTTAAAAAACCGTCAGCTTCATCACTTATAGCAAGCTTATTGTATCCGGCAATAATCATCACTGGCGCTAAAATTAGTCTGAAAAGTAAAGAAGGTAAACCATCTAAAAAAAATAGTTTACCTATTGCTGATTCGTATAGGTGGGTTAGTGTGTTCATGCGTTTCCTGAGTGCTGTGTTTATTTAGTTATAGACTATAAACAACCAAGACCGCATGAACAGGTAAACTCTTTCAATCTATCTAAGGCTTAAATAGATCTCGCTATTTGAAGCGCTTCAAAAATAGCACGCTTAGCATCAATTGCAGCTGCGAGTTTTGCACCGCCAATCACGTGTACTTTTGCGTTTTCAGCATGGGGCTTTACAACTTCATCATTTGAAACTTGACCAATACACGCAATAACAGTGTCGACAGGTAACACCTGAGTTTCACCACCAACTGTAATAGTTAAACCATTGCTGTCAAAGCTCTGATACTGACAATCTGCAATTTGTTTTACACCATGTTGCTTAGCGACTTGACGATGGATCCAACCTGTTGTTTTACCAAGTTCACTACCAAATCGGCCTGAACTTCTTTTTAACATGTACAACTGGCGATCGTCTTTGTGTGGTTGCGGTTCACATTCAATTCCCCATTGTGTTTTAAATTCATCAATGGTTTGCGATTTATGCTCACTTAAAAATGCCACCATATCAAAACCAATACCGCCAGCACCTAATATAGCAATAGAATTACCTAACTCGACTTCGCCACGAATTACTTCATCGTATGCAAATACGCGTTTGTCATCGCTACATTTAATTGACGCCTCACGGGGGCGAACACCCGTTGCAAAAACAATGTCATCAAACTGTGTCAGCATTGACTCGTTGTAAGACGTTTCAAGTTGAACCGATACATCTAAACGTTCTAGCTCATTAATAAAGTATGCCAGTGTATGATTAAAGTCTTCTTTACCAGGTATTTGCATGGCTAGATTAAATTGGCCACCCATTTGCGATTTTTGGTCAATCAAAGTGACCTTATGACCTTTCTGAGCTAAATAACAACTTGCAGATAAGCCAGCCGGGCCAGCCCCCACAACAAGTACATTTTTTGAGATTGTGGCTTTATCGAGCGGGTAGTCAAGTTCAAAGGCAGCTTGCGGGTTAACTAAACAGGTTGCACGTTTATTTTTAAATACATGATCTAAACAACCCTGGTTACAGCCAATACAAATATTAATTTGTTTGGTTTGATCGTTTTGGTATTTATTAAAAAACTCAGGATCAGCTAATAAAGGTCTAGCCATTGATATAAGGTCGGCTTCACAAGCATTTAATATATCATTTGCAATGTCAGGTGTGTTAATGCGGTTAACCGCAATGACTGGAACGCTAACAACACTTTTTAAGCGCTTAGACGCTTCTTTAAAAGCCCCTGGTGGAACCATGCTAGCAATTGTAGGAACGCGTGCTTCATGCCAGCCAATACCTGTGTTAAAAATATCAACCCCGGCTTTTTCAAGCTCAGTGGCTTGAATAACAACTTCATCTGGCGTTGAACCATTAGGGATTAAATCCATTACAGATAATCTAAATATGATTAAAAATTTATCTGAAACTTTTGCCCTAACCGCTTTTACTATTTCCAGTGCTAAACGCATGCGGTTTTCTAGGCTACCACCAAATTCATCAGTACGTTTGTTTGTATGCGGCGCCATAAACTCGTTAATTAAGTACCCTTCAGAGCCCATTACCTCAACACCGTCGTAACCTGCTTTTTCTGCCATATAAGCAGAATGTGCAAAGTCTTTAATCGTTTTTTTAATTGAGCTCAGTGACATTTCTTTAGGCTTGTAAGGATTAATTGGAGCCTGAATAGCACTAGGTGCCTGATTGAAAGGATGATAAGCGTAGCGACCAGCATGCAGTAACTGTAAACAAATTTTCCCACCATGCTTATGAACAGCATCTGTGTATGCGCGGTGCTTAAAAACATCATAATAACTGTGAAAAGAAGAAGATATTGGCGTTAACTTACCTCGTAGGTTCGGGCTATAGCCACCTGTTATGAGCATGGCAGTACCACCCTTCGCGCGGGCCTCATAAAATGCACGTAAACGTTTTCTGTTATGCCATCCCTCTTCAAGGCCCGTATGCATTGAGCCCATAACTAATCTGTTTCGTAATTGTGTGTGTTTTAATTGTAGTTGTTGTTCTAACATCTTATGCCCCATTAACTGGTCTAACCTGTGTAGATTCACTAATTCTGCTTCAACGACAACGAATAAGCAATATTTGCATGTATTTAATTGATACTTTAGCCACGCTTAAAATACGTACTTATATCAAAATTACTATTTAATGCGTGCATGTATAGCATAATAAACCCATTGTTTTCGGTATCTTAAACGTATTTATAAACACTTCGTTACGATTTAGCAGTTAAATTTATATTTATTCTAGGATAAGATGAAACAAATGTATTAGCTGTACCAAATTAAGGAGCTATTTTGATAGCAAAAATTTTTAAAGGTATTTGGGCTGGAATAAACTTTTCTCGTCGATTAATTATTAACTTTTTGTTTGTGCTACTTGTTATTGTATTTATTGCAGGTATTTCAAGCGACGAAGACAAAATAATCGTTGATGAAGGCTCTGTTCTTCGATTAAACCTAAATGGTCCATTGGTTGAAGAAAAATTATATATAGATCCTATTGAAGCCGCTTTAAATGATGCAACCTCAGGTAACGACGAGCCAAGCGAAATTTTACTTGACGATGTTATTGAAGTTATAAATGAAGCAACAAAAGATAGCCGAATTAGTGTACTTCTTCTTGACCTGCAAGAAATGCCTAAAGCGCATTTAAACAAGCTTAAGCAAATTACCAGCGCGATTGAAGGCTTCAAACAGGCTGGTAAAAAAGCAATTGCTACGGGTTACTACTACACACAAGCTCAGTATTATATTGCTGCACATGCTGACGAAATAGCAATGCACCCTTACGGTAGTGTCGCTATTGAAGGCTACGGAATGTATCCGCTTTATTTTAAAGACGCACTAGAAAAACTAGAAGTAACGCAGCATATTTTCCGTGTTGGTACATTTAAATCAGCTGTTGAACCCTTTATCCGTAACGATATGTCTGATGCAGCTAAAGAAGCAAACCGAGTATGGTTGGGTGCGCTTTGGAGTGAATATAAGCAAGATGTATCGTCAGTTCGCCCATTCGATGAGTCAAACTTTGATGAAACTATGGATGCTTACCTAGAAAAAATGCAAGCAGCTAACGGTGATGCGGGTAAATACGCATTAGATAATCAATGGGTTGATTCACTTAAAACGACTCAACAGGTGCGCCAACAACTCATAGACTTAGTCGGTGCGCAAGAAGATGGTAAAACATTTAAGCAAGTGTCATTTCGTGAGTACCTAAGTTTAGTTAAACCGCCTGTTGTATTTGACAACCCTATTACTGAAAAAGTAGCGGTTGTGGTAGCGAGAGGCACCATTGTTGATGGTGAGCGAAGAGCAGGCGAAATTGGTGGCGACTCTACTGCAGCCCTACTTCGTAAAGCACGACTAGACGATAAAGTGAAAGCGGTAGTACTACGTATTGATTCAGGTGGCGGTAGTATGTTTGCCTCAGAAGTTATTCGTGCTGAAGTATTAGCGCTCAAAGCAGCTGGTAAACCTGTAATTGCATCAATGAGCTCTGTTGCCGCCTCTGGTGGTTATTGGATTGCATCTGCAGCTAATGAGATTTGGGCTGCACCAAGCACGATTACTGGCTCTATTGGCGTGTTTGGTACGTTTATGACATTTGAAAATACATTATCAAAAATTGGTGTGTATTCTGACGGTGTTGCTACTACCGAAATGGCTGGCTTTTCAGTTACTCGCCCGCTTAACGAAAAAATGGCTCAAGTCATTCAAATGAGTGTTGAAGAAGCTTATGGCCGCTTTTTAGATGTTGTTGCACAAGCGCGAGGCATGACACCAGAGCAGGTTGATGCAATTGCACAAGGTCGAGTTTGGATCGCATCTCAAGCTCTTGAACTGGGATTAATTGATAAGCTTGGTGACAAACAAGATGCAATTGATGCTGCAGCCGCGCTTGCTAAATTAACTAACTACGATGTGAAAACAATCACTCAAGATTTAAGCCCGCAAGAAAAAATGCTGCAAGATATCTTTGGCAGCGCATCGGTTCAGTCTATACTAGGAGCACAATCAACTACCCCATCGGTTTTAGCAACACAAGCTAATTTACAAAGCGTAGTGAAGCAGTTAAGTTCTGAACTAGAAAACCTTAAAGATTATAACGATCCACAAGGTGTATACGCACGCTGTTTAGAATGTAATGTTGCACAATAAAAGTGCATAAGCACCACTCGTTGCTTTATTTACTTTAGCGACAGGTTATACTAAGCCCAGTTTTTTTACTGGGCTTTTTTTATGAAACGTAAACGCATATATATCGCTTACACAGGCGGTACCATAGGGATGAAAAAATCAAGTCGCGGCTATATTCCCGCTGAAGGTTTTTTAACAGAAACGGTTATGAATAATGCTGAATTTAATCGTGATGAAATGCCCTTGTTTGATATTCACGAATACTGCCCTCTTATCGATTCTTCTGACATGTCTCCTGCACATTGGCAGCTCATTGCCGATGATATAAAAAGTAAATATCAGCAATACGATGGATTTGTCGTATTACATGGTACCGATACCATGGCCTATACAGCCTCGGCACTTTCCTTCATGTTTGATAATTTAACTAAGCCCGTTATTGTTACCGGCTCACAGATCCCGCTTTCTCAACTTCGTTCTGATGGACAGGTTAATTTATTAAATGCTATGTATCTTGCTGCAAACTACCCAATTGCAGAAGTAAGCTTGTTTTTTAACAACCAGTTATTTAGAGGTAATAGAGCCACTAAAGCGCATGCAGATGGTTTTGATGCTTTTGCTTCACCAAATTTAGAGCCTCTTGCATTATCAGGTATTAATATTCAACTTATCAAAGGCCAACTGAGCCCTTATGTTGAAAATGAACTTCAAGTTACCACTATAACGCCACAACCAATTGGCGTGCTTTATTTATACCCTGGAATAAGCACCGAGGTGGTCAGAAGCCTTGTAAACGATAACATTAAAGCCTTAGTGTTATTAAGTTTTGGCGTGGGCAATGCACCTCAGGACGATAAGTTTCTTTCTGTGCTAAGTGACGCAAGTAAAAAAGGGATGATCATTGTTAATCTAACACAATGCCTGAAAGGTCAGGTCAATATGGGCGGTTACGCAACTGGCAACGCATTGTTAAATATTGGCGTTATTAGTGGTTATGATATGACATTAGAAGCCTGCTTAACAAAGCTGCATTACCTATTCAGCCAAAATCTAGAAATCGAAACTATTCGTCATTTAATGCAAGATAATATGCGCGGCGAATTAACTCGATAAGCAATTACAGGCATCTGTAAATCAAAAAGGCACGCGTATAGCGTGCCTTTTTTTGTTTAATAATGAATTAGCGCACCTTAGCGTCAATCTCTACTAAATCAGTTAAGTGACATGTCTCGCCGCTGTGGGTTTTAATGCCGTGCTCACCAAAGTAATCACGCTGGGCTTGAACTAAGTGCCCATTACTTGGTGTTGTTAGCGTTGCTAAGTAAGTTTGTGTTGAGCTTAATACTGGAAACGCCAGGCCAGACATAACAGCTTGCCCTGTTACCTTACGCAATGCATTGGCTTCTTTATCAAGCGAGTCTATAAATTCGACACCTTGCGCTACGCTGTCAAGGTAATCAGCTCGAATGATACAACCTGCACGCCAAGTTTGTAATGTTTTCGAAAGATCTACCTTCCATTGATGTGTCCGAGAGGCTCCCTTAATTAACGCAAGGCCTTGGCGATAAGCTAAAAGACTCGCTAACGTAAACGCATCTTTAAGCTCTTCAAGGTCAATATCAACGGTATTAGTTGATTTTGAAGCATAGGTCATTTCTTGTGCCGCAGTTGTATCGCATGCATTGGTTAGATGTCGAGCTTGAACAGCAGCAACCAGTGAGGGTACTGCAATTCCTAACTCAAGTGCATTTTGTGCCGTCCACAAACCAGTACCTTTAGCGCCAACTTTATTATCAATCAGGTCTACTAGAGGCACATTTTTATCATTTTCAAGGGTTAATATATGACTAGAAATAGCGAGTAAGTAACTATTCAACTGCCCTTCTGACCATTCGTCAAATATTGCCGCGACTTCTTTTGGAGAACGGTTAGTACCTAAGCGGAGTAATTGATACATCTCTGCAATTAGTTGCATAAGCGCATATTCAATACCGTTATGAACCATTTTCACAAAGTGTCCACTGGCTGACTGGCCAACACGCGCAAAACAAGAGCTACCGTTATAGCTTGCAGCTACTTTTTCAAACCATGGCTCAATGCGTTCCCAGCCACCTTCTGATCCACTGGCCATCATTGCCGGACCATGGCGAGCGCCTTCTGCTCCGCCTGAAATACCCATAGTGGCAAACTCAAATTTGTTTTGAAACTTTAGCTTGCGAGTAATACCATCTTTATAATTACTGTTACCACAGTCGACTATAATATCATCACACTCTACGCCTGCGTCTACCAGTTCGTTACAAACGGTATCGACTAACTCACCTGCAGGAACAAGCAATAAAATAGAGCGAGGTGCTTCTAAACGCCTTACCATGTCTCCTAAATCAGAGACAATGTGAAGTCTATCAGCCATGCCTTGAGATTTAGCACAGCTTATTAACTCTTCACCCGCATGTGGGTTTTTGTCATAAGCAACAAGCGTTATCCCTTTATCTATTAAGTTTAGGGCAAGATTTTTCCCCATAACGCCTAACCCGACTAATGCAACTTGCATTTAGTGTCCTCCTCGGTAACAACTATTTGGTTAGAAAATTCAGTGTATTCATTAAATAATACCGCGTGCATTATACTCATGCAGTCATAAAATGCTAACCATGAGCCAATACAACATGCTTTTTTATTAAAGATAAATAAGCTATGTAATTATATCAAACATCAATGCTCTAGGGGTGACTTAAAGCACAGCTATTTGAAATTAAGATCATTGACGCATTTTGACACCGGTGTCATAATGATGACACAATAGTTTTGTATAAAATAGTGGCAATTCGTTCAGCTTTGCCTACAACTTAAGATATTGCTTTTTTAAGCTGTATTCTTCGTAAACAAAATAACCGTCAACCTGCTTTCACCAAGCACACAGGAGAAATTGATGCTAAGACGCACAAAAATAGTCGCTACCCTTGGGCCTGCTACCGATAGAGATAACAACCTAGAAAAAATCATTCGCGCAGGCGCAAACGTAGTACGTTTAAACTTCTCACACGGTGTGGCTCAAGATCATAAAGACCGTGCACAAGCAGTTCGTGATATTGCAAAACGATTAAACAAACACATTGCTATACTTGCCGATCTTCAAGGTCCTAAAATCCGAGTTTCAACGTTTAAAGAAGGCAAAGTAACCCTAGCAGTGGGTGCTAAGTTTATTCTTGATGCTAAAATGGAAAAAGGCCAAGGCGATGTAAACGCTGTAGGTATCGATTACAAAGAGCTTCCACAAGATGTATCTCCTAACGATTTACTTCTTTTAAATGATGGTTTAATTCAACTTACGGTTGATAAAGTAGTTGATCATCTCGTTCACTGTACTGTTACAGTAGGAGGCGTTTTATCAAACAACAAAGGGATTAACCGTTTGGGGGGGGGATTAACAGCTCCAGCGTTTACCGAAAAAGACAAAGAAGACTTAATCACAGCAGCAGAAATCGACGTAGATTATATTGCGGTTTCTTTCCCACGTAGTGGCGATGACATGCGTTACGTTCGTTCATTAGCAGAAGCTGCTGGCTCTAAAGCTCAACTTCTAGCAAAAATTGAACGCGCTGAAGCTGTAGAAACACAAGAAGCCATCGATGATATTGTGCTTGCTTCGGACGCTGTAATGGTTGCTCGTGGTGACTTAGGTGTTGAAATTGGCGATGCTGCGCTAATGGGCAAGCAAAAGCTTATTATTCGTCGTGCACGTTCGTTGAACCGTACTGTTGTTACAGCCACGCAAATGATGGAATCGATGATCGATAACCCAATGCCAACACGTGCTGAAGTAATGGATGTTGCAAACGCAGTGCTTGATGGGACTGATGCTGTAATGCTTTCTGCAGAAACAGCTGCTGGCGATTACCCTGAAGAAACGGTAGCAACTATGGCACGCGTTTGTTTAGGTGCTGAGTCACAAAAAGAAACGCATGTATCTAAACACCGTTTAGATAGTCGTTTCTCTAATAATGCTGAATCAATTGCTCTATCGGCTATGTATGCAGCAAACCATTTAGATTCTGTTAAGGCTATTGTAACGCTTACTGAATCTGGTAGCACTGCAAAACTCATGTCACGCATAAGTTCTGGCTTACCAATTTATTCGTTGTCACGTCATGCCAGTACCCTTGGTCAGACTGCACTTTATCGTGGTGTTTATCCGGTGTTTTTTGATTCAACACAAACAGAAAAAAATGCAATGGTTAAAGCAGCATTAGATACACTTGTTGCTCAAGGTTCATTGGCTTCAGGTGATACTGTGATTTTAACGCATGGTGATTCAATGGAAACTGTGGGCGCAACAAATACAATGAAAATTGTTACTGTTGAGTAATTAAAGTTTTCTAAAAAAAATGCGAGCTTAGCTCGCATTTTATATTCTTAAACTTATATTAACTAGCCAACGCTGCTTTTACTTTATCACGGTAACTACGGCTAACTTTTAGCTCTTGACCATTCTCTAAAACAAGTAAATATTCACCACTGACCTGTGTAACTAATTTACTGATTTGTTTTGTATTAACAATTGCGCTGCGATGAACCCTTACAAATAAATGAGGGTCTAGCTCTTGCTCAAGTTCTTTCATTGTTTTTCGTAGTATATGTGTTTGCCCATCTTGGCAATGTAAGCACATATAATCCCCGGCTGCGTCAACCCATTGAATAGTTGCTGCTGGAACACGGATAATTTCGCCCTGCTCTTTTACGGCTAAGGATTCTGGGTAACGTTTATCAACTAAAGTATCACCGGTTGCCAGTTTTTTGAGAATTTCTTCACAATTATTTCCGGTAATGCCAGCTACAAAACTCGCGAGTTTTTTCTTATGGGCGTTGTCTTGTTGCGTTTTTAAATAGGTATGCACTTTTTCTACCGCCTGTTTTAGTCTGTTATCATCAACGGGTTTTAAAATGTAATCCAATGCATGAATTTCAAATGCTTTCACCGCAAATTGATCGAATGCGGTAACAAACACGATTGCCGGAAGTATTTTAGTGCTTTCACTTAACGCGCGAGCAACTTCAAAGCCATTCATGCCTGGCATTTGAATATCTAAAAATACTAAATCTATTTTTTCGTTTTTACACGTCTCTATTGCATCTGCACCTGAACTGCATAATTTAATAACTTCAATGTCATCAAATTCTGAAAGCCTTACATCCAAGCCTTTGCGCGCTAATGGTTCATCATCAACAATAAGCGTTCTGATTTTCATCATTTCTTCACAGCCTTCTCAAACGGCACTCGCAGATTAACCTTTAATCCACTTGGCGTATTATGTGATAATACAAACGAATAATTATTTTCGTAGAGCGTTTTTAATCTATCTTTGGTATTTGCAATACCAACACCTTGTGCGTTAACAAGCTTGCCATTTTCTAATTCGGTGCCAGGCCCATTATCTCCCACTTCAAGGAGTAATTCGTTAGCAAACACTTGGGCTTTAATATCTATTACCCCACCTTCAGATAAGTGGGCAATCGCATATTTAATTGCGTTTTCAATAATAGGTTGCAGTATAAGGCTAGGAACTAATGCTTGCTTAGCTTGTTCGCTTACATCTATGTTTACTTTTAATCGTTCATCAAAACGAACTCGTTCAATATCTAAATATAATTTTAACGCATGCAACTCTTGCTCAAGTGGTACCTTTTTTATGGGATCTGTATTTAGGGTATACCTTAAAAAGTCACTTAATTTAGACACCATTAAGTTAGCATCTTTATTTTCTTTTACCAAAACTAATGTTGAAATAGCATTTAACGTATTGAATAAAAAATGCGGGTTAAGCTGGTATCTAAGCATTTTTAATTGGGCTTCGTGCGCCATTGTAGTTGCTTTTAATGCTTTTTGACGTTCACTTTGTAATAGCTGATAATATTTAACACCAAAGTATAAGCCACTCCAACATAAAATAATGTAGACCGAATCTAAACCTTGTTGAAGATAATAAAACCACTCTTCAGGTCTGTAACCATGGCGATATATCTCCCATAGATTAAACTTCTGTACAACAGCCCATAAGGTACCCGTAATATAAGATGCACCAAACACCACTAACATAAGCACTATAGGTGAAGCATTCCAAACAGTACGGTAAATATAGCGAAGTGGTACTGTCATCAAACAGCCAGCATAAGCATTTAATAATATAACGAATACGTAAATATCACGCATTTCAAATACTTTAGAACCAATGTAATTGACAAGCGCATACCCTATCCAGCCCGCAATCTGCAAAAGCCAAAAAAAGCGCTGACGGTTATCAATTAAAGATTGCCAATTCAAAATTTACATCGTCTCCAAAATAGTAACTACTTTAAAATCTATTTTTAGTGTGTATTTATTAATAACTAAATAGTTTTATAAATAAACTGAATAATATCGTCATCTATTATATAGATTTACGAGGATATTTAGCACTACCGCCTATCTTAGTTTTTAATACAATCAACGCAAACTATACTCACACGCAATAAAAAAGCGAAAGGTGTTATCCTTTCGCTTTCATAAATACGTTGATAGTTAGTGTTTAAGCTAGTTTATCTGACGCAACTTTATAAGTAGGATCTTCTATTACATTGACCTCAACTAAATCACGCGCTTTGTGCAATAACTGAGTACAGTCTTTACTTAAATGACGCAAATGAAGCTGCTTACCCGCTTTAGTATATTTATCAGCTAATGCGTCAATAGCCTCTATTGCACTGTGATCTGATACACGGCTATGTTTAAACTCTACAATAACGTTCTCTGGGTCATTTTTAACATCAAATAATTCAGAAAAGTTTTTAACTGAACCAAAAAATAATGGCCCATGTAACTCATATACTTTTGAGCCTTCTTCATCAATGTAGTTTGTTGTGTAAATATGTTTAGCATGTTGCCATGCAAAAACAAGTGCCGACACAATCACACCTACACACACTGCAATCGCTAAATCGGTAATCACGGTTACACCCGAAACTAACACAATTACAAAGGCATCTGACAATGGTACGCGCTTCATCATTTTAAAGCTTGCCCATTCAAATGTACCAAGCACAACCATAAACATAACCCCCACAAGTGCAGCGAGTGGGATCATTTCAATTAAGCTTGATGCAAAAATGATAAACGCAAGCAGCATTAAGGCTGCACTTATTCCCGATAAACGAGAGCGGCCGCCCGAATTAATATTAATCATTGATTGGCCAATCATTGCACAACCGCCCATTGCTCCAAAAAAACCACACGTTATATTTGCAGCGCCTTGGCCAATACACTCTTTGTTACTGTGACCACGCGTTTCAGTAATTTCATCAATTAAGCTAAGCGTTAATAATGACTCTATCAGGCCGATAGCAGCAAGTATAAGCGCGTAAGGGAAGATAATTTGCAGTGTTTCTAAATTAAATGGCACCATAGGAATATGAAACTCTGGCAACCCACCTGCGATTGTTGCTGCTTCATCACCTGTCATCCCTTTTAAAAAATCTAATACGGTATGTGCTTCAAGGTCTAAACCAATAACTAAGCCTGTCACCGTTACAATCGCAACCAAAGATGAAGGAATAGCCGTTGTTAACTTTGGAAGGAAATGAATAATAGCCATTGTTAACGCAACAAGCCCTAACATAATAAACAATGGTTCACCTGTCATCCATTGCTGACCGCCCATACCATCAGGTACTTTAAACTGACCTAACTGGGCTAAAAATATAACAATAGCTAAGCCGTTTACAAACCCCAGCATTACAGGATGCGGTACCATACGTATAAACTTACCGAGCTTGAATATTCCCGCGAGTATTTGCAAAATACCCATCAGAAGCACGGTTGCAAAGAGATACTCAACACCATGATCAAGCACTAAACTTACCATTACAACCGCTAAAGCACCGGTTGCACCTGAGATCATGCCTGGGCGGCCACCGAATATAGCCGTAATTAAACCTACGATAAACGCGGCATATAGACCAACTAAAGGTTCTACATTTGCAACAAAGGCAAACGCAACAGCTTCTGGCACTAGGGCTAACGCCACAGTTAAACCAGATAGAATATCGTTTTTAGCTGAGCTTGGCGCCCTGCTTAGTAAGTTAAACATTGAGATCCTCAGGTGTATTTTGGGTATAAAAAAAGCGCTAAATTTTAGCAAATTAGCGCTCATTTAACAATTACATTGTGTTTTTAAACTAAATAGCTTTAAAAAGTTATCTGTTTACAAAGGTAGAGATGTGCTGCGTTTTACACAGGTCATTGTCACGTTTGAATGCACTTCCTGTACGTACTCTAAACTTAATAAATTATCTCGAACAAAATGTTCGTAGCCTTCTATCCCTTGTGAGATTATTCGCAACATAAAATCCATTGTGCCTGCCATTGTATAACACTCAGTGACCTCATCGTAACTCATGATCAATTTTTCAAATTCAGCTAGATTTTTTTTACCGTGATTAGATAAACGCACATGTGCGTACACCAACATATCAAAGCCAAGTTTCTTCTCATCTAACAATGCCACTTTGCTTTTTATGTAGCCGTCTTGCTCTAGTTTAGCAATTCGACGCCAACAAGGTGATTGAGATAAGCCGACTTTATCTGCTATTTCAGCAGTTGATAGACTTGCGTCTTGTTGCAAAAGTGCCAAAATTTGGCGATCTACGTGATTTAGAGACATTTTATTTCTTATTTATCAAATAAACTGGTTAAATTATACAACCATTTTTAAAAACAGTCTGCTTATTTTTAATTTTTCTATGTATAAATTACTCATAATTAATACATTTAACTCACTAGCCGTACTGCCCACTTACAAAAGGATTCGTTTTAATTTCATGCTCAACGGATGTTTCACCGCCATGGCCAGACAAAATCGCGGTTTGTAAAGGTAAGGTTAGTATATGAGCCTTAATAGACTCTATAAGTTGTTGACTATTCCCTTTAGGAAAGTCAGTACGTCCTACAGAGCCTTTAAATATAACATCTCCAACAATGACACATTGTTCATTTTTTTCGTAAAATACAATATGCCCTGGTGTATGGCCTGGGCAGTGAAATACATCAAATGTTAACTTGCCTAGACTCAAAGTATCACCGTGCGATAACCATTCGTCAGGGTAAAAAGGTTTAATAGGTGAAAAACCAAACATTTGAGCTTGCATTGATAAATTTTCAAACCAAAAATGTTCATCCTTGTGTGGGCCAATAATCTTAGTATTGAAATGCTTACGAAGTACGTCTGCTCCACCAACGTGGTCTAAGTGCCCATGGGTTAACCAAACAGCTTTAAGGGTTAAATTATTACTCGTTAAAGCTGCAATTATTGTATCGCTGTCACCGCCAGGATCAACAACGACTGCTTCTTGGGTACTTTCGCAAGCTATTATTCTGCAATTTTGTGCAAAAGGAGTCACTGGTATTGTAATAATTCTCATCACTATATTTCTTTATCTTTTTGTTCTGGTATTGCTATTTCTTCTTCAAACGATATAAGTATTGGGTACTTTAGATATGCTTCATCATAAAATGGGCTGTGCTGATACAACCAATCTAAGCGAGCATCAGCATCACTTGCAAATGACTTTTCAGTTTTTAATTTTTGGTCAAATTGCAAAGCAAGTTTTGGCTGTTCTTTTAACATATTACGAGCAAAAGGGATCAGCGCGTAATTTTCCATATACTCAGTGCGCTGAAAAATCGTGTTAAATTCTCCCCATGAAAAAAACGAGTCAGGCGCCTCTGGATGCAGTAGATGGACAGCCAATTCCCCTGCTTTTTGTTGAGTTGTAACTTCAAACCAACCGTCTAAATTTACATTAATAGCAGGTTTATAATCGAAAGTAGCCGTTACCCTAAATCTTCCTTCAAACGGTGACTTAGCAAACGAGTGCTCATTTATTTTTGCCTGTTTTAATGGTTGTGTGTTTTCACCAACTAATTTATTCACAGACACACCATGAAGCGACAGTTTTTCAATTAAATCGGTGTAAACAGGTGGTATAAAAAATGCCTTAGGTACTTCAATACGTTTTTGTACATCTTTTTGCCAATATACAGGTAAATTTGTATAGTCTTCTTTCTCACCAATATATTGAACTTCTGTTTGACCCGATAATGTACTCACTTTTGACGTATAACGAATACCTTTAAATGCAATTTCTACAGGGTCTTTACTATAGCCTCGTTGAACAATAAGCTGCTTTGGTACAAATGCGTGTTCTTTTTTTACTGCATTAGCTAGTTCATGTCCATGCTTTGATAAAGCATCAATTGCTCCGTCAATAAACACGTAAGTCCCCAATACACGCTGCTTATAGGGTTTTAATGAGTGGTTTTCGACTAAAATTGTAGGTAATGATTTTAAGTCACCCCAACCGTTCGAAAAACGGGGTGTAGCAACCCAACCCGCAAGCCCTTCTTTAAAGTTTCGCTTATTCATAACAAATACAAGAGGCCCAGGAATATGCCCTTGCGATGCTAACTTATTATCTATAACCGGTTTAAAGTATCTATCTAACGTATCAGCAATAGCAGGAGATTCACTTGCAAACACCGGATTATATCCATAGGTCACATCGTATTGATAATCGGCACCGTCAGTAACATGCACATCAATATAAAGGTTTGGGTTATAGTCATTAATAACCTTTAAAACACTTTTAACTTCGGGTGTTTCAAGTTTTGTGAAGTCACGGTTTAAATTTAAATTATTTGCATTGGTTCTAAAACCCATTTTACTCGGGCCGCGTTGATTAATACGATTAAAATGGCTGCTTCTTTCATGTCCGTCAACGTTTAATATTGGGATAAATAAAATATTTACTTTCTTTAAAATATCTCTACGTTTGCCTGTAGCTATGTCGCGTAACAACATAAACATGGCGTCTTTACCGTCAATCTCGCCAGCGTGAATTCCCGCTTGAATAAGCACTGTTGGCTTAGTGCTATTGGCAAGCTGATCTGCATCAAAAAAACCTTGCTCAGTCGCTACCACCATTTTAATAGCACGCTTACTATTACTAAAACCTATTATTTGCGATTTAAATTGAGTCGGATTTGCAGCAACTAAACGCTCTACAAAAGCCATTGTGTTGTTGTAATCAGGAGATATATAACCATCTGAAAGCTCAAAATCCGTTGTCAGAGGCCCCGCCTGTTGTATCAGCGATAAACTTTCGCCTTCCCAAGGTAGCAAAGGGGGTAAATGGCTATCGTAAGTCATACTTGCAGTTAAAAAGAGTAAGCTGGCTAACATATTATTCTCAAAAAACGCTTTAATACCCAAATTATAACAACTTAACTGATCGTTACGAAAAAACTGCGGTAGTTCAACAAAAAACACAGCCTAAGGTAAGCTAATAATGTATCAGGAATGTTTTATTGAGAATAAAGCATAATTAGCATCCAATTAAATACAGCTGAGCCTTTAAATTAATAACGGATTATTTTGCTTGGGAAGTTAGAATAGCTCTTGTATGTTGGGGTTTTATTTCAAATTTTAGGCACAAAAAAAGGAGCCAATGGGCTCCTTTTCAGTTCTTATAAAAAAGCTTAAGCGGCTAGGCCTTCTTTAGCTTTTTCTACAAGCGCTGCGAATGCAACTTGGTCGTAAACAGCGATATCTGCAAGGATCTTACGATCGATTTCTACAGACGTCTTTTTAAGACCATTGATAAAACGGCTGTAAGACAGACCATTTTGACGTGAAGCGGCATTGATACGTGCAATCCATAATTGACGGAAAGTACGTTTCTTCGCACGACGGTCACGGTAAGCGTATTGACCCGCTTTAGTAACAGCCTGGAAAGCTACGCGGTAAACACGTGAACGTGCTCCGTAGTAACCTTTTGCTTGTTTTAAAACTTTTTTGTGACGTGCACGTGCGACAACGCCGCGTTTAACTCTTGCCATTTCTAAAAACCCCTATTAAGCGAACGGTAACATACGTGAAACTAGACCATGGTCATTTTTATGAACCATCATCTTAGGACGTAGGTGTAACTTACGCTTAGAAGTTTTCTTAGTCAGAATATGACGAAGATGCGCTTGTTTACGCTTGAAACCGCCAGAAGCAGTCTTTTTGAAACGCTTAGCAGCGCCACTGTGACTTTTTAGCTTATAAGCCATTGCAATAACTCCAATTGTATTGCTTTTAAATTAGTAAGCAGGCGTGAGATATATTTCTATAGCTCCACTTTTAGGCCTAACTTACTGCCATGTTCCGGTGAAAACCCAACATCAAATGCTGCAGCTTTACTTTAAAACCGGTTAACTCAGGTGAATATTTGCATATTGCTTGCAGACCTGAGCTAAATTCGGTGCGCATTATTACTTAAAAATTACTTTTTAGCAATAGGTGCCATCATCATAACCATTTGACGGCCTTCAACGCGATTTGGGAAAGACTCTACTACTGCTAAGTCTTCTAAATCGCCTTTAACGCGGTTTAATAGTTCGATACCAATTTCTTGGTGAGCCATTTCACGGCCACGGAAGCGGATGGTAATTTTAGCTTTATCGCCAGCTTCTAAGAACTTACGTAAGTTGCGAAGCTTAACCTGATAGTCACCTTCATCCGTACCAGGACGGAATTTGATTTCTTTAATCTGGATTTGCTTTTGCTTCTTCTTCTGCTCTTTCAGTTCTTTGCTTTTTTCAAAGATGAACTTACCGTAGTCCATAACCTTACAAACAGGCGGCTCAGCGTTAGGGCTAATCTCTACAAGATCAACACCCGCTGCATCAGCCATAGCTTGTGCGTCTTTTAATGACTGAATGCCAGCTTGTTCGCCGTCGATGTCGATTAAACGAACTTCTTGAGCTGTAATTTCTTCGTTAATACGATTTTTTTGAGCTGTTTGTTGCCCTTTCTTGCCGCCTCTAATGGTACGTTCCTCCAAGAATATCAATAATATAAGCGTGTAGATGGCTTTTAGTAATTGCCCTACACGCTCGATTTTTACTGTCGATTTTTAATCTCTTCGCTTATTTTAGCTACAAAATCATCGACATTAAATTTACCCAGGTCTTCACCTGTTCGCGTACGTACTGCTACTTCTTGTTGTTCAACTTCTTTATCGCCAACAACTAATAAGTAAGGTATACGCTTTAATGTATGTTCACGGATTTTAAAGCCAATCTTCTCATTTCTCAAGTCAGCAGCGGCTCTAATTCCAAGTTTATTTAATTTTTGTACAATTTCCTGCACATAAGGTGCTTGTTTATCAGTGATATTCATAATCACTACTTGCTTTGGTGCAAGCCACGTAGGGAATAAACCAGCATACTCTTCAGTCAAAATTCCGATAAAGCGCTCAATTGAGCCCAAAATAGCACGATGTATCATAACAGGTGTGCGTCGTTCGTTATTTTCTGCTACATAAGTAGCACCTAAACGACCCGGTAATGCAAAATCTAGTTGCACTGTACCACACTGCCACGCTCTGTCTAAACAATCGTACAAAGTAAATTCAATTTTAGGGCCATAAAACGCCCCTTCACCAGGAAGGTAATCAAATTCGATGTCGTTTGCTTTTAGTGCATCGGCTAATGCAAATTCAGCTTTGTCCCAAATTTCATCGTCGCCAATACGTTGTTCCGGGCGAGTTGAAAGCTTAACCACAATCTTTTCAAAACCGAATGTCTCATAAGTATCATAAACCATCTTAATACACGCTGACACTTCGTCCATTACCTGCTCTTCTGTACAGAAAACGTGAGCATCATCTTGTGTAAAGCCACGTACACGCATTAGTCCGTGTAAAGCACCTGATGGCTCATTTCGGTGACAACAGCCAAACTCGGCCATACGTAATGGTAAGTCGCGGTACGATTTTAAACCTTGGTTAAAAATTTGTACGTGACCTGGGCAGTTCATTGGCTTAATTGCATATTCACGCTTTTCAGATTCTGTAGTAAACATGGCGTCTGAATATTTTTCCCAGTGACCTGATTTTTCCCATAACGAACGGTCCATCATCATCGGACCTTTTACTTCTTCGTATTGGTACTCACGTAATTTTTCACGCACAAACTCTTCAAGCTCGCGGTAAATGCTCCAACCATCGTTATGCCAAAATACCATACCTGGCGCTTCTTCTTGCCAGTGCCATAAATCTAGAGCTTTTCCTATACGGCGATGATCACGTTTTTCAGCTTCTTCTAAACGCTTTAAATACGCTTTAAGTTGCTTTTTATCACCCCATGCTGTGCCGTAGATACGCTGTAACATTTTGTTTTCAGAATCACCACGCCAATATGCACCTGCTACTTTCATTATTTTGAAGTTTTGGCAGAATTTCATATTTGGTACGTGAGGACCACGACACATGTCTACATATTCTTCGTGATGGTATAATCCTGGACGATCATCTTTTGCAATGTTCTCATCCAAAATTTCAATTTTGTATGTTTCGCCACGCGCTTCAAACGTATCGCGAGCTTCTTGCCAGCTTACTGTTTTTTTCACTACGTCGTAGTTTGTTTTTGCAAGTTGTAGCATACGCTTTTCAATGGCATCTAAGTCATCTTGTGACAAAGAATGTTCCATATCGATATCGTAGTAAAAACCGTTATCAATAGTTGGACCAATAGCCATTTTAGCTTCAGGGAAAAGTTGCTTAACTGCATGCCCAATCAAGTGAGCACAAGAGTGGCGAATAATTTCTAGGCCGTCGTCATCTTTAGCAGTAATGATTTCAAGGCGAGAATCTTCACTAATTAGGTCACACGCATCAACACGATCACCATTAACACGACCTGCTATGGTTGCCTTAGCAAGACCAGGACCAATATCATTTGCTACATCAAGAGTACTTACAGGGTTTTCGAAACTACGCTGACTGCCGTCAGGAAGAGTAATAACTGGCATTATAAATCCTTACATACAGTGGTGACACCTACAATGTATCACGTGTATTTTTAAATAAAATTAAATGAGAATGACTCGACAACGCTCTTACGAATAAGCATTGACTATTTTTCGCCAAACAGGCTGATGTAGATGCTGAGTCTGCTCAACTACAAAAATATATTGTCGCGTGAGCGAGAAACAATTACAAGTTTAAAGGCTCTGTTAAAGGTGTTATTTTACTTAAGTTTGTAAATTTAGATAAAAACAATGACAATTTTGAGAAATGCGTAATAAAATTTCGTCTTGTTGCTTATTCTCGCAATTTAATAGATGTTGCGTATAATATACAACAATTAAGTTTTATTAGAGAACAGCAATGAGAACATGTGGTGTAGAAATTACCGGTAGTGACGTACTACTTTGTATTTTAAGTAAAGATAACGACGTTTTTGACATTCGCGATGTGCGCCAAACACGTTTTACCTTAGGTAATGGTAACGACACTGAAGTAATGCGCAAATTTCAATTTGATTTTGCAAAACTAATGCAAGATTACCAAATTGACTCTGTGGCTATTCGCGAACGCCTACCTAAAGGTAAATTTGCAGGCAGCGCTAAAGGTTTCAAAATGGAAACCGCTATTCAGTTAATTGAAAACCTAGATGTTCGCGTGTTCTCAACAACTGAAATTAAAGAACAAGTGAAACGTAACCCTATCCCTATTGCTTTTGAAGAAACCGGCCTTAAAAAATATCAAGAAAATGCGTTTGTTAATGCCTACGTATACATAATGAAAAAAACGTACCGTAGCGACGAAATGTAATTTAACAAGCTTTAAAGTAAAAACGCGCCTAAATGGCGCGTTTTTTATGCATAAAACCGAATGATTTTAATTGTAGTTACTCAGCTGGCTTTAAAAAATAAGTGTGTGCAAATTCATTATGAATACCCGCTAATTCAATTTGTATTTGGTCAATATATTTATGCAAAAAACCATTTTTTAATTGCCTTACTTCTTCTGATTTTAACTCTTTAATTGCAATCTCAATTAAATCGATAATACCTTTTGAATTTGGTAAAACACTGACCTGCTTTTTTAACTCCATTAAACAAAACATTATAGAGCGAGGAAACACTTTACTGTGCATTATAAATTCAAGCACATCTGAGCGCTGCACGCGTACACCCATCTCTTGTCGGTACATTTGGTACGCACTGAGTGAACGTAATAAACTTATCCATTGAATATTTTCAAATGGTTTTGCTTCATCGCTAGTAATAAGTGTTTCTGAGCGAATATCTAAAATTCGCGAGGTCATATCTGCGCGCTCTATTAATGAGCCAAAGCGTATAAAAGTAAATCCATGATCGTGGTTAATTGTCGCATCTAACGCACCAAAAATTAAATGAGCTGACTCAATGATTTGTTTTAAATAAGCAAATCGACCGCGCTTTGTTAACCCTTCTTTTTGGTTATCTTTTACATAATAATATAAAGAGTTAATTTCTTCCCATACATCACGCGGGATCACGTCACGAATGGTACGTGCGCTTTCGCGAGCACTAATAATCGAATTTAATATCGAGGAGTTATTATCACTACCTACCAATAAATAACGCAGCGCTTTTTGCTCGCTATAATCGGTATGGTTTTCTTGGTATGCTTTTCGCGCGCCAATAATATCTATTAACGGCTCCCACCCAGTACAAACACCTTTTGGTAAGTCCATCATTAGCATATTATTTACGTTGATTAAACGAGCCACATTTTCAGCACGTTCAACATAGCGAGCAACCCAATATAAAGTTTCACCTACTCTTGATAACATATTATTTAGCCTCCTCGTCCACAATCCATGTATCTTTGCTGCCACCGCCTTGTGATGAATTAACGACTAAAGAGCCTTTAACCATCGCAACTCGCGTTAAACCGCCTGTCGTTATTTGTGTGTCCTTACCTGATGATAAAATAAACGGCCTTAAATCAGCGTGGCGCCCATCTACCTGCGTTCCATCAAGCGTGGGGACAGTTGATAAATCAAGTGTTGGCTGTGCTACCCAGTTGCGCGGATCCGCTTTGATTTGAACAATCGTTTCTTGTTGTTCTTTTTTAGTCGATTTAGGGCCAATTAATAATCCATAACCGCCAGACTCGTTAGCTGGCTTCACAACAAGCTTATCAATGTTTTGAATGACATGGTCACACTCTTTAGGATCGAGGCATTTAAAGGTCGGTACGTTTTCAAGCTTAGCTTCTTCACCCAAATAATACTTTATTATTTCAGGTACATATGCATAAACAACTTTATCATCGGCAACACCTGCACCAGGTGCATTCACAAGGGCTACGTTCCCTTTAGACCATGCACGCATCAAACCAGGGACACCTAATTGGGACTCAGGTAAAAATGCTTCTGGGTCTAAAAATAAGTCATCTATTCGACGGTAAATTACATCAACTCGTTGTAATCCAGTTATGGTTCGCATGTATACACAGTCGTCTTTTTCGACGACTAAATCTCTACCTTCCACCAGCTCACACCCCATCTCTTGAGCAAGGTAACAATGCTCAAAATATGCCGAGTTAAATACGCCAGGTGTTAGTACAACCACTTCGGGTTTATCTTGCTTACGTGGAGACATAGCCGCTAACATATCAAATAATTGCGATGGATAATCATCAACAGGTAAAATAGTAGTTTGTTCAAATAGTTCAGGAAAAACCCGCTTCATTACAGAGCGGTTTTCAAGCATGTAGGATACGCCAGAAGGCACACGCAGGTTATCCTCAAGTACATACATAGTGCCGTTGCCATCGCGCACTAAATCAGAGCCACAAATGTGTGCCCATATTTTATTAGGTGGGTTAATGCCTACACACTGAGACCGAAAGTTAACGGACTTTTCTAGGAGTCCTTTTGGGAAAATCCCATCTTTTATAATTTTTTGATCGTGATATAAATCTTCAATAAATAAATTTAAAGCCTCAACGCGCTGTTTTAAACCAACCTCTACACTTTGCCATTCTTTTTTACCAATAGTGCGTGGGATAATATCAAACGGCCACGCTCTATCGATCATGTTACCTTCGTTGTAAACCGTAAAGGTAATACCCATTTCCTTAATCGCTAAATCAGCAACCGCTCTAGCTTTTATGAGTTCTTCTTCAGATAAACCAGCAAAAAATTGCGCAAGCTGTTTGCCATGCGATCGAATATTACCTTGTGCGTCTATTAATTCATCAAAAAAGCCATTCGTTTGGTACGTTTTCCAATCAATTTTCATACACCCTTCCGTCTTATCCATAATAACTATGAAGTTGTTAATTTATTCTAATCGAATCATATCTACAGCTACGTCAAGTAGTTGAGAACCCCCACCAAATACAACACCTTTAAGCGGTGTTACATCAGAAAAATCACGCCCTACTGCAAGTGTTATATGTTGCCCACTTGGTAAAATATTATTTGTTGGATCAAAGTCTACCCAACCAAAATCAGGAACAAACAGTGCAAACCATGCATGGGTTGCATCTGCGCCTTCAAGCTTTTCTTCACCTTCAGGTGGTAGTGTTTCTATATAGCCGCTAACATACCTAGCAGCTAAGCCAATGCTGCGTAAACACGCGAGTGCAAAGTGTGCAAAGTCTTGGCAGACGCCCCTTTTTTGTGCAAAAACAACACTTAAAGGTGTGCTTATAGTTGTAAAACCGGGATCATAGTGAAACTCATGAAATATTCGTGCCATTAAATCCTTACAGGCATCTATCAAATTAGCATTAGGTAAGAACGACACTAACGCATAATCCTTATAGGCTTCTTCAATGGGTGTAAGCTGAGAGGGCAAAATAAATTCAGATATTTTTAATAATTGTGCTGTATTTGGTCTTGCTAAAAAATTACGCGCTTCTTCCCAGCTAATGACAGCAGTATTTAAGTTTTTATTTGCAGTCGTAATTAGTTCAACTTCACTTATCATAGTCACTGTTAGTTTTTTATGTTGCGTTACTATTTCAAACGTAGTGACTTTATTATCAAAGTAATCTATGAATTCTTGAACATAGTTAGCAATAGGCTCTATCTCTATGCGGCTACTATGACAAATTTGCCCACGATTAGTTTTAGGTGTTAAACGTGCTTGGTTTTGGCACAAACTTACAAAATCAGTATAGTTATAGGTTGTCGAGTGCTTAATTTTATATTTCACGATTGAGCTTGCTCAATATTGGTCCAATTCAATTTATTAGCCGTTTGTGTGTGAGAAAAATACTGCATTAATAATACATCACAAAAAGTATCTAGGTTTACTCTTATGTTATGGTTAAATTCAATTAAATGTTTGCGCTGTCCGCTTTCTGTTGTTTGTAGATAATCTTTTTCGGTTACATAACAACTCGTTTTGGAGAGTAAAATAGCTTTTTCATGAGCTGCAATTACGCCTTGCCTGCGTTTATTGGGTAAATGTTGGCAAAGCTGATTTATTTGCTCAAGTTGAAATAATAGTGAGCGAGGATACTCTGCATCTAATAATAGTAACTCAAGCCCCGTACCTATTGTTTGATACATTCTATAGCGGCGTTTATGAGTTACTAAACTCACTTGGCTGCTTAGTACGGCCTCTAATAAACCTAGCTCTTCAGGTTCATCTAGTTTTTGGGTGAGTAATGTATTTCCCAAAGAGATTATTTGAAGACTGCGCTCGATGCGCCTACCTATCTCAAGTAAAAACCAACCATTACTGTTTGGCATACAATCTGCCAGAGAGCCGTTAAAAGCCATAATAAGGCCAATCACTTTATCTAAAATACTTTGAATGGTGCGCGTAGATATATTGATATTAACGTGCTTAAGTATTTTTATTTGCTCGTTCATTTCATCAATAATACGACGACTATCATGTGATAACAGCTCTTGTACTTGTACCGATGCATTAGCTAAATATTTAAGCGTATTAATAATACTGCCAGCACATTGCTCATCTGCAAGTAACACAAAAGCACTTTGCTTAGCATCGCGGGTTTCAAATTCCTCATTTGTAATACTTTGCTCAATATACGGGTATACAATATGTTGCGACTTAATAGCAGTGAGTAACCTAGTAACAATATTACGCCTTATTAAATCGGGATATATAGCAAGTTCTGTATAGCGGTCGATAAAAATACGTAGGATCCTAATCGTATTTTCACAGCGTTCTAAGTAACGTCCAAGCCAAAATAAATGCTCAGCGGTCCTACTTGAAATAATTCCTTCTAGTAGGGTAACGTCCATTCTTTTACGAATAGGTACCGGTGCATTTTGTTCTTCTAATTCAATATTATCGACCGTGTTTACCCATGTATCTTTGAGGCCCCCTGATTTACCAGCTGAATTTCGTGCCTGTGTAGATAAACACAACGCCGAAGGCAGAACCTCTATACCTTGCTCTGTTGTTAACGCATAGCATCTAAAAATAACAGGTTTGGCTATTAGCTTACCGTCTTGCCAAAAGGGGGCACTACTAAATACAGGCTTTTCTTGAAAGTAGTACGCATCTGGATTTTGTTGAATATGTTGTTTAATTTTTTTTTCGTCTAATACACCATCGAGCTTAAAATCGGGGTTTTTGAAGCTTGTGAATTCAAGTGTGCTCCAATCTAAGTCATCAGCTTCAGTGGCTTTATAATACTTAGCCCCTGGAATTAATAATGGCTCACCTAAAAGCTGCTCACATAGCTTATTTAAGTTAAATTGAATAGCTGCAGATGACAATACACCACTACCAAACGGATTTAAAACTTTAACGGTGCCCTCGCGTACAGCTTGTAATAACCCTGCAATACCGTGTAATGAATATTCAGTTTGTTCCAATGAGTCAATACTATTGTCGGGGATCCAACGCAAAATCACGTTGATTTTTCCAAGCCCCTGCAATGACTTTAGCCACACTTCGCCGTTTCTTACCGTTAAGTCGGCGCTTTGTACTAAAGTATAGCCAAAGTAGGTTGATAAAAACGCATGCTCATTATAGTTTGGATCGTCTATACCTTGGGTTAAAATAACAATTCGAGGGTCATCCATATAATGAATATATTCATTAATACCCTCTTGAAATAGGTTTAAAAAGTCTTTTATTTGCTGCACATTGCATTCGGCAAATTCTTCAGCCATTACACGGCGCGCAATAATCCTACTTTTTAGTAATAACCCAAGCCCAAGTGGGCATTGGCAGTGATCTTTTAATACTTTAAATTCGCCAGAAGGCGTTCGATACACATCAAGTGCCGTAAAAAATAGTTTAAGCTCGTCTTTAGGTAAGCTAAAGCCCTCACGCATAAAGTGACTGTCTTGATACAGGTTTTCGGCACTAATGTGCCCATTTAAAAGTAGCTTTTGCTCAGAATAAATATCATTTTGAACTTTGTTAAGTAGTGAGGTGCGTTGCTTGATCCCTTTTTCAAGGGCTTTCCAATCATTGCCGGAGAACATAAATGGCAGTGGATCTAAGTCCCATTGTTGATTGTTTTCACTTTTAATATTGCCATTTTGCAGAAGCTGACGAATTTCAATTGCTCGGCTGCTTAAGTCTTCGCTCGTTAAGGTTGATAAACGATTAAATAATGTATCCCAATGCTCAGGCCTCAAACCACTGTGATTTGCTAACTCGTCATGCCCGTGGCCTTTTTCAAGATACACAGACAACCACTGTGGTAACTCAGGCATTGCGTTATTATTTATATACAAATTAAAGTGCTCCATCTTAAAGTTATATCGTTAACTTTAAAGCTAGGATTGAATATAGGTTATCCCACTTTAATTAATTTAAAAGTGGAATAACATCATTATTAAGCTTATTTATGCTTTATTTGAATCGTGGTTGACGTCTTAAATCAAGCGTATTTGGGTAATCCATATTAACGTTTTCTTCATCAGGTACAATAAAGTCACTCACCGTTTCTGCGCTCGTAAACGTACGCGTTGCCGCTGAAGGGCTCCAACTTGGTTGATCGGATGCTAACAACGATGGCGTATGACCGTGTTCCCAAAAACGTGCAACTCTGCGCCCTTCAGCTTCAAATGCATTAACAGGTAAAGTTTCAGGGTTGCGTCCTCCAGCATGGCTTACATGATAAACAAATCCGCCTAGTGAGCGCCCTTCCCACGTATCAATTAAATCAAAGACTAAGGGGGCATGTACGCCAATAGTAGGATGTAGTGCTGTAGGTGGCTGCCAAGCTCGGTAGCGAATCCCCGCCACAAGTTCATCATGCCCTTTTCCTTTAACCCGTTTTAACGGCACTCTACGGCTATTACAAGTAACAATGTATCTATCGCTTATAGCGCCTTTTACTTTTATTTGTACACGCTCAAGGGATGAATCTACATAACGTGCAGTACCTGATGCACTAGCCTCTTCACCTAGAACATGCCAAGGCTCTATTGCGGTTCTTAATTCTAGGGTTACGTTATCGAGTTCGCGTGTGCCACAAACCGGAAACCTAAATTCAAAAAATGGATTAAGCCAGCTTAATTGAAACGCAAAACCTGCTTCTTGTAAGTCACGCGTTACTTCAGCTAAGTCGTCTTCGACATACTGAGGCAGTAAAAACTTATCATGAAGCTCTGTACCCCACCGTACCAATGGTTTGTGGTAAGGTTTTTTCCAAAACCAAGCAAGTAAGGTACGCAGTAATAACATTTGCACCAGGCTCATTCGCGAGTGCGGCGGCATTTCAAAACCTCTAAACTCGACAATACCTAAGCGCCCCGTTGGCGAATCAGGTGAATACAGTTTATCAATACAAAACTCTGCCCTGTGCGTATTACCTGTTAAATCGACCAATAGATTGCGTAGTAGTCGGTCCACTAGCCATGGCTCAGGCACTTCGCCCTCAGGCATATGCGAAAAGGCAATTTCAAGTTCATAAAGCAGCTCATCACGCGCTTCATCTACACGGGGTGCTTGGCTTGTAGGGCCTATAAATAAACCTGAAAATAAATAAGATAACCCCGGATGATGCTGCCAATAGGTAATAAAGCTTCTTAATATATCTGGACGGCGTAAAAATGGGCTTTGATCAGGCGTTTCGCCTCCAAGTGTTACATGATTGCCACCACCAGTACCTGTATGGCGACCATCTGCCATAAACTTATCGGTACCTAAGCGCGTTTGTTTAGCAAGCTCATACAGTGTTGTTGTTCTATCAACTAGCTGCTTCCATGAGGTTGAAGGATGTATATTTACTTCAATAACACCTGGGTCAGGTGTGACTGCATATTTTTCTATACGGCTGTCTTTAGGTGGGCTGTAGCCTTCTATAACAACGGGTATTGAAAGCGCTTTAGCCGTGCTTTCTATTGCATTTAATAATGCGATGTAATGTTCAAAATGACTCGTTGGCGGCATAAAAATATATAAACGCCCTTCTCGCACTTCAAGTGCCATAGCCGTTTTGATCATTTCGCTACCAATAAAGCCTTTTTTAAGTTTTTTAGTTTTCTCAAAACTTGTTGGTATATCAAATGGGTCACGGTCAATTATATTGCCGCTCCACTGTAAACTATCAAGTGGTAGTCGATAGCCCAGCGGTGATTCACCGGGTAGTAAAAAGCAGTGTTCACGTTTAAATTCCCACAGGCAGGATTGCCAGCAGTGTCTACCTTCATTAAATTGTAATGGCAGCACATAACCTACAGGGTTTTCTATTCCTTTTTCCATTTTTGCTAAAAAGCCTTTTCGGCTCATGGCATTTAACAACTCAGGCTCTTTTGGACCGACCTCTTTAGGTAACGAAGCCTCTTGCCATAAATGATATAAAATATCCTCATAGGCAGTTGTAATTGCTTTTGTTTCTAAGCCTATTTGCTCGCAGAGCTTTTCGGTAAAGCGCTTAGTGTCTGTGTGATCTAATTTATAGTTTTTATTAGGATCAGCGAGTAAGTTTGTATCTTTCCAAAGCGCTTGTCCGTCTTTGCGCCAGTAACATGCATATTGCCAACGAGGTAATGGTTCGCCTGGGTACCACTTGCCTTGTCCGTAATGTGTAAAGCCGCCTTTTGTATATACCTTATTCATAGCAACAAATAAGTTTTGGGCAAGTACGCGCTTTTCTTTGCCGTCTGCTTCTGTATTCCATTGCGGGTGCTCCATATCGTCTATTGAAATAAACGTAGGTTCACCGCCCATTGTTAAATGGATCCCTTCTTGATTGTAAATATCATCAACTTGTAAACCTAAACGGTTTATAGCGCTCCACTGTGTTTCAGAGTATGGCTTAGTTACACGCGGGTCTTCATGAACACGCGTCACTTTATTATAAAAACTAAATTCAGATTCACATTCATCAATACCACCCGATACCGGTGCAGCAGAGCTTGGCTCAGGCGTGCACGCAAGCGGGATATGCCCTTCGCCTGCAAATAAGCCTGACGTTGGATCAAGCCCTATCCAACCAGCACCAGGAATGTAAACCTCGGTCCATGCGTGTAAGTCGGTAAAATCCTCTTCAGGGCCGCTTGGACCATCTAATGATTTTTGATCTGACGTTAGTTGAATTAAATAACCAGAAACAAAGCGAGCAGCTAAGCCTAAATGGCGAAAAAGTTGCACTAATAACCATGCAGAATCTCTACACGAACCAGTACCTTTAGTTAGTGTTTCATTTGCCGTTTGAACGCCAGGCTCTAAACGAATGCCATACCCTACCAAGTTATAAATAGCTTGGTTAACCGCTACTAAAAAATCAACACTTCTAATAGGCTTTTCAGGGCGTAAAGACTCAATTAAATCGACGAATTTAGGGCTTGGCTTTCGCTTTTTTAAATAAGGATTAAGCTCTGCTTTTGACGCTTTATCGTATTCAAAAGGGAACTCTTCTGCGTATTCTTCTAAAAAGAAATCAAAAGGGTTAATTACGGTCATTTCAGCAACAAGGTCGACCGTAAAGCTAAACTCCGTTGTAGGCTTATTAAACACAACCCTTGCTTGATAATTGCCAAAAGGGTCTTGTTGCCAATTTATATAGTGATCTTCAGGGACTATTTTAATCGAGTAGCTTTTTATTTTTGTGCGGCTATGCGGAGCAGGACGTAAACGAAAGATATGTGGCCCCATGTTTACCGCTCGGTCGTACTTGTATTGAGTATGGTGCGCTATACCAACAGTAATTGTCATTGATTAATTCCCCTTTAATAATGTATAGCCAGTTAGGTATCACAAAATATGACTTATCCTAAGCAATATTGTGCAATTTATATTCCATAAAATTTTTACTTATACGAGGCCTTAAAAACTGCTAAAAAACACACATTGGCCATTCACATAGATATTAGTTTTCACAAATTTACGTAATTAAAAAAATTTTGCCTTTGTTTTGGTGCAAACGCTGCACCAAAAAAGACTAAAATTTAGTCTTTATTAAATTACAACAATTTAAAATATTGAATATTAACAAAGAAAAATATCCATTAATGTTTTACTAACTGTATTCTATAAAACCATTAATGGCTAAATAAAAAACAACTGATTTAAATTATTTCACTTTAAATAAGCACGCCGAGCATTAAAAAATAGTTCATACTAAATACTGCTATTTAAATTTATAAAGCTGTTATAGTGGAGCGATTTTTAACCATTTATGTTTTAAGAATTAGTCAAACTCAGATTAAAGCAAAACGATTAAAGTAATATTAATCTTCACGCTTTTATTATCATCAAATGCACCATGGAAATGTGCAAATGACACACCCTTAATTAAAGGACACCTATTTATGCAAACGCTAACTGATACTGGCGATAATTTAGTAAAAGATATATCTGCGCGTTATGGCCTTAGCTACGATGCCGTAGTGCATATGCTAATAGCAGTAAATCATGGTGGCGGCTCAATGGCTCAGTTTAATTGCCCTGAGCTTGGTGGTTCGGGTCAATGGATGCGAGGTGGTATGACCATGGTTGGTGATATGTTTAATAACGGGTTAAAAAATACCGTCGATAACTTATGTAATGAACTAGCTAACCTTTTAAGTGCTAATCAGGTATTTCCTGTAATACCAGCAGGTACACCAGGTAACGATCAATGGTGGCCAACTGATTTGGGAAGCCCTTTTAGTAGTGGCGCGCAAAATAATATCCGTTATGCGGTATTCCAAAACAGGTTAGCCATTGAGCTAAATGGCCAAATAACTATTTACGATACGCTTGATCACCAAATTAGTGGTGTAAGCCAGCAACAAGGTAGCGATACTTCTCTTACGTTTAACAGCCAGTGGGGAAACATTAGCGTAAATAGTTTGCCATTAATTTCACAACCAACAAATACTATTATTCAACCTGAGCAACAAAATTTTGCACAAGCAACACAAGTCCCTATTGAGCAACCTGTAAATAACCCAGCAAGTGATCAACAAGCTCAGCAAACGCAACAAAAAGCGGTAAATAATATAATAAATTCACAAGGGAATGTTTTGCCATTTTCGGTAACTGAAACTCTCGAAATAATCGAAAAGCTTGCGCATTTAAAAGAGTTAGGTGCGCTAAGTGAAAGTGAGTTTAATACTAAAAAGACTGAATTATTACAACGCATATAATGCGTAACTTTGCGACTGTTCACGTGCATAACCCATTTTGTTGTTTATACCCTTTTTTGCTAGTTCGGTAAAAATATGAAAACCTTTAAATGTAACTGTAAAGATAACCACACCATTTTTTTTGAAAGTAGTCATTGTTTAGCCTGTGGTCGTACTTTAGGAATTGACGACAATTTTAACCTTGTTGAACCCTACGAATTTAACGAGAAAACAGGGTTATATTTCAAGACAGAGCAACCCACTGTGCCTTATCAAAAATGCGATAACAACGCACACTTTGGCGCATGTAATGGCATGGTTAATTTAAATACGTTTGCCCCCCCCGTAGATAAAGACGAAACGCTCTGTTTTGCGTGTCGCTTTAATGAAACAGTTCCCGATTTAACTATAGACAAACATATTCCGCTTTGGCGCAATATGGAAACGGCTAAGCGCCGTGCTTTATATACTTTAAAGGCACTTTGTGTTCCGCTTAATAACTTAAACCAAGACCCTGTAAATGGTTTAAGTTTTGACTTTATAACAGACAGAAACGTAAACGATCACTTTGTTACAAAGCTCGCTGGTCATGAGGATGTTTTTACCGGACATAATTGTGGGCATATCACTATAAATTTAGCCGAAGCAGATGATATAGCGCGCTCACATACAAAACATGCAATGGGTGAGCGCTACCGTACGTTACTTGGTCATTTTCGACATGAATTAGGCCATTATTATTTTGATCAACTCATAGCCAACTCACCAGAAAAACACGCTTTATGTAAGCAATACTTTGGCGATGATGCGCTTGATTATCAAGCAGCGCTCGACTTACATTATAAAAATGGTGCACCCGCTAATTGGCATGAAAACTTTATTAGCGAGTATGCCACTATGCACCCATTTGAAGACTGGGCTGAAACATGGGCTCACTACATGCATATTATTGACACACTAGAGACTGCAAAAAACTTTTCAATTACAGGCTCTATTACCGGTAGTGAACACGAGATAGATGAAGCCAATGAGCTAAGACTGCCACAAAATTCACACTATTTTTATGGGCAAACTTCAATAACATCAATTTTAGATAGTTGGATGGAGTTTTCGATTATATTAAATTCTCTTAACCGCAGCATGGGTTTAGCCGATGCCTATCCGTTTGTGTTAACGCAAGCAGTAAGAACAAAGCTTGAATTTATTCATCATGCAATTCATAACAGACTTAACTTAATGCCCAATTTAGTTAACACATCTACTGACTAACTTAGCGTATTTGGCATAAGGTTTTAAGAAACTTATGCCTCGCTTTAGATGCAACCCTTATATACTACCTCAAAATTATGACTAATACATTAGTCTAACCACCCTTCTCTTTGTCGACAATATATGTTTATTTAAACTTTAGTTTATGTACGTCACACACATCGACACGGAGAAAACAAATGCACACACAACATAAAGCGGTTAAAGAAGTAGAACTTATAAACACATTACCGTTGTCACAAAGCTATTTTAAAGGCTCACAAAATACACCTTTAACCAATAAAACCATTGGGGCCTACTTTGATTTTATTGTCGACAAAAACCCTGATTCGCTCGCGGTAGTAGTCAATCATCAAAACATCCGTTTAACCTATAGAGAGTTTCAAAAAGAAGTAAATCAACTCGCGATGGGGCTATTAGCCATAGGCGTTAAACCAGGTGAACGGGTAGGAATTTGGTCACCGAATAACATTCAGTGGTGCCTAACTCAAATTGCTACCGCAAAAATTGGTGCCATTATGGTATGTATAAACCCTGCATATCGCCCGAGCGAACTGACTTATGCGCTAAATAGCGTAGAATGTTCCACTTTAATTACTGCAAACAGTTTTAAAGGCAGTAATTATATAGAGATGCTAACTAGTTTAGCGCCAGAGCTTAACCAATCCGACCCAGGTAAGCTTGAGTCAAAAGTACTACCGAGCCTTAAAAACGTTATTAGTATTGGTGATGATCCCATCCCTGGTATGTTTACGTTTTCACACATTATGCTGTTAGCTACACCCGCCCACCAGCTCGAATTACAGGCTATAGCGGCTAATTTAAACGCCGATCAGGACATAAATATACAATTTACATCAGGCACAACGGGCAACCCCAAAGGCGCTACACTGACTCATAAAAATATTTTAAATAATGCGCTTTTTGTTGCCGACTCTATGCGGTTTACACATCAAGACAAACTTTGCATTCCTGTTCCTCTTTATCATTGCTTTGGTATGGTTTTGGGGAGCCTCTTGTGTATTACCAAAGGTGCTGCAGCTATTTATCCAAGTGATGCATTTGATGCAAAAACAACACTTGATGTAGTTGAACAAGAAGGCTGTACAGCACTACACGGTGTTCCCACTATGTTTATTAGCCAACTTGAGCTCAGTAGTTTTAATAAATATGACTTAAGGTCACTTAGAACCGGTGTTATGGCAGGCTCTACTTGTCCTGAACAAGTCATGCGTAAAGTTCAAACCCAAATGAATATGCATCAGGTTTTAATTGCCTATGGGCAAACTGAATGTAGCCCTATAAATAATATTACTGAAACTGACTCATCAATAGAGCGCCAAGTAACCACTGTTGGGCGCGCCCTTGCTCATACTGAGGTTAAAATTATTGATGAACTGGGCAATATTCAAAAAATAGGTTTACCTGGTGAAGTATGTTCAAAAGGTGCAGGCATAATGCGCTGCTATTGGAATGACGAAGAAAAAACAAAAGCCACAATAGATAGTGACGGCTGGCTTCATTCAGGCGATTTAGGTGTTATGGATAGCGAAGGGTTTGTAAGTATTGTTGGGCGAATTAAAGACATGATTATTCGTGGTGGTGAAAACGTTTACCCTCGAGAAATTGAAGAGGTGCTTTATACATACCCCGGCGTACAAGACGCTGCTGTATTTGGTATTAGCGATGAAAAATATGGTGAAGAAGTGTGTGCGTGGATTCAGCCAAAAGAAAATACAACACTCGATGAACAGGCAATTCGTGCATTTTTAAAAGACAAGTTAGCCTACTTTAAAATGCCTCGGTATGTTCGTTTTGTAGAGAGTTACCCAATGACAGTCACAGGCAAACTACAAAAATTTAAAATGCGCGAGCAAATGTACGAAATATTATTAGGTAAATCATTTTCATAACATATACTTGCCCAACACCACGAAATACAGATGTTGGGCAACGCTATGATATATAATCTTTAATTACCTTATTCTTCCCTGTATTTTTTGCTGCGTACATCGCTTTGTCGGCAGATGCTAGTAATACTTTCATATCCGGACGAAGGGAGCAAAAATCAGCTACAACCACGCCAGCAGAAACTGTTATACGTTTAAATGTTGAGTATTCGTGGCTTATCGGACTTGAGGCAAAGCGAATAGGTAAGTCGTCAAGCCAGTCTAAGTTGTTTTGGCCTAAAATTTTAACTAAAATGAACTCCTCGCCGCCAAACCTGACAACGATATCTGCCTCGCAATTTTGCAATCTGCTTGCAACATCAATGAGTATTTTATCTCCATCTAAATGACCGTAATTATCGTTGTATTTTTTAAAATCATCGATATCGATCATAGCAAGCGCTAGCGATTGTGATGGCTTAATTTGATTCATTAAGCGTTTACATTCTGAGTCAAAACTGTGTCTATTATGCAACCCTGTTAGCTGATCTACATTCGCTTTTTGTGTTTCCACGAGCTCTGCTTCATATTGTTTACGTAAAAGTATATCAAGTTGATATTGAATACACGCCATCACAATTACAATACTAATGTAAAAGTAAATACTCCATATTATTGGCGTGGATGAAAACAAATGAACACTTAAAAGGCTTAGCCCCGTAATTGTCCATAAAATAAGTTTATGGCCTAAATGAAGCATGGGTATTGCAGAAAAGGAAGCCACTACAAGCATAGGCCCTCCCTCGTTTAAATAACCATATAGCCCAACAAAGGACCAAAATAAATACCCAAATAAAACGCAAAATAAAATACCATAAGCAAAACAACGATAATGTAAGTATTTTGCCTTTAATTTATTGTTTACATAAATCAATACAAACGACAAACAAACCATCGAAAGCCTAAGAATATTAATAACAGAGGATATAGATTGTTCATCGTTTAACCACGAAAGAATAACCAAAATCGTTAAAAATAAAGCAGCTAAATACAAGGCTATATTAGCAAAGTGAACGGTGCTTTTATTAAGTTGATGCTGGAAGTCTTTTTCTTTGTCAGGCGGAAAATAAAATGTTGCGGGTATTAATTGCATTTTAAATTCCTTTTATACTTTCGTTGGCTTGAAATAATGTGCTTAAAAGCCGATATTTATGTGATGGTTGCTTTTTAAGCCATTTAAATTGGTCTAGTAAAGCTAGCCTTTAAATATTATCGCTATGTTTGATTAATTACAATATTAGTAAACACTTAAAGATGACTGTCTAAAAAACGTTGGTTATTACAACGTTTTTGGACAAAATATTTATTAGTAATTACTCAGGGCGGTATTGCTGCTGAACGCCTGTTAAGAATAAACGCAGTATTTGATCGTTACACACTCGGTAATGCTTGTTGTCTACTTTACGAGAAAACGCACTTAATTCGTGTTTGCTTAAATCAAAATCAACCAATGCAAGCGTGGCTATTACATCTTCTGCCTTCATGTTTAAAGCAATGCGTAACTTCATAAAGATAATATTATTATTTAACTTACTCTCTGGTATTGGTTGTTGGCCGTCACGCTTACCACGTTTAGCGTTGATAAAACCGTTTAAAAACGATGCAAACTCAGTGTCTGAAATTTCAACAAAGCCTTGCTCGCCCTCTTTTATTAACCATGCAAAGACTTGATCTGTGGTTACTGTGGCCTCTGCTGCAGCAAAAATATCAACCATGGCAGTATCTGTTAAATTAAAAGTGTAGCGAAGGCGGCGTAAAATATCGTTATTTGTCAAAGTAATTTCCTGAGTAAAGGATTGTAAAGCTAAGCAATAGCGCTCAACATTATATAAACGCGTAGTTTAGCAGCTTTACAAACCCGACCCTATTATTTTAATGAGGTTAATTACCAAGCACCTTTGCGGGATCGACTCGTGTAGCTTGCCAGGCAGGGTAAATAGTCGCAAAAACTGCGAGTATAAAGGTCGCTATTACTGTAATTCCTATGTCCTCGAGTACAAGTTTACTAGGTAAAAACTCAATAAAGTAAACGCCCTCAAGAGGATTAGCCCCCATTAACTGGCTTAGCCAAGCAAATAATTCACTTATATTTAATGCCAATACAACACCTATAAAAGTACCGAGCAATACCCCTACAAACGCTTGCGTTAACCCTTGCATTACGAAGGTGGCTAAAATAGTGCTGTCTTTCGCGCCCATGGTTTTTAAAATGGCGATATTGCCTTCTTTTTCACGCACTTCCATGACTAGCGACGACACAATATTAAAACTCGCAACAGCAATTATTAAAAACACAACAATATACACAATGGTACGAACCATTTGTATATCTTGGTATAAACTGCCTTGTGTTCTAAACCAACTAGAGATATACACATAATCGCTAATGGTTTGTCCTACATTGAGCGCTATCTGGTGCGCCGAGAACACGTCATCAACACTTAATCTTAAACCTGTTACTTGGGTTTCGTCGTAGCCAAGTGTTTGCTGTGCTTTTGTTAAATGTATAAACGCAGCCGTGCTATCAATGGGGCCACCCATTTCAATAACACCAGCAAGGCTCAATGTAACGCGTTTAGGTGCTAATAACTGCCCTCCCGTTTGCCCAACTTGAGGTATTAGCAAAGTAATATTATCACCCACTTTAGCATTAAGTTGCTTTACTATTTGCTGGCCTAAAATAACCTCTTCAGTGGATAGTTGGCTCACCAATTTGCCTGTTACAAACTGATTCACTGCAGAAACCTTACCCTCAAACAAAGGGCTAACACCCCGTATTTCAACCGCTTTTAATTGGCTTTTATACTGTGCCATACCATTCACCGCTATAAATGGAGCAGCCCCAGTGACATGCGGCTGACTTTCTAAATTAGCTATTTTTTGTTGCCAGTTAGCAATAGGACGGCTTGGCGCTACATATTCAACCTGTGGTACTACGCTTAATAAACGATGGACTAATTGTTGCTCAAAGCCATTAATTACTGAAAGTGCAACAATTAATACAGCTACCCCCAATAAAATACCGATAGTAGAAGCCTTAGCAATAAAACTAACAAAGCCGTTTTTTTCGTCTTTATGGCCAGAGTAAGCTCTAAACCGTTTACTTAAAAATGCACTAAGCAACATGGCTAGACTCTTTTACTGCTAATTTACCGTCATCTAAATACGCAATTTTACCTAGCTTATCAGCAAGCTCTAAGTCGTGAGTTACCACTACAAAACTGGTGTTTAAACTTTGGTTTAGCTCGTTTATTAAATCATAAATTTTAATTGCGTTTTGCTTGTCTAAATTACCGGTTGGCTCATCAGCAAGAACCAACGCAGGTTTGGTTACCAAAGCACGGGCAATAGCAACACGTTGGCGCTCTCCTCCTGAAAGTGCTGAAGGTTTATGCGCACTTCTATGCGCAAGGCCAACTTTTTCGAGCATGTCGAGCGCCTGTAATTTGGCTTCTTTTGCAGTTAAACCTTTTATTAATAGTGGCATTGCTACATTTTCAACAGCACTAAACTCCATTAATAAATGGTGAAACTGATAAATAAACCCTAAGTTTTGATTTCTAAATGCTGCTTGTTCAGTGCGAGATAACTTAGCCACTTCTTGATTTTTGATTTTAGCAATACCTGCAGTGGCAGTATCAAGTGTACCGAGTATATGCAAAAGCGTACTTTTACCCGAGCCAGAGCTACCTACAATAGCCAGCATTTCACCTTGTTGAAGTGATAAGTCAACGCCTTTTAACACTTCTACTTGGTTATTACCGTCTTGGTATACTTTGCTTAAATTTTCACAACTAATTACTAAATCATTCATAACGCAACACCTCTGCTGGTTTAACTTTTGCGGCTTTGCGCGCAGGATATAAGGTAGCTAAAAAGCTCATAGCAATACTGGCAAACGCAATTATTGCTAAACTAATCACATCAAATTTCACAGGTAATTCAATGCCAGCAAGTAGATTCAAGCCAACTAACTCAAGTAGTTCATTAATGTATAAACTCAGTAGTACACCCACAAAAGCACCAATTAATGTGCCAATAACTCCGTTATAAAGCCCTTGAACCATAAATACTTTTTGCACTTGCGATGGTGTAAGGCCAAGAGTTTGCAGTATCGCAACTTCCCCTTGTTTTTCACTCACCATCATTGTTAAGGCTGATACAATATTAAATACAGCCACCAGCACAATAAGTGCAAGTAACATAGACATGATCCGCTTTTCCATTGCTACTGCGGCAAATAAAGTACCTTGGGTACTTCGCCAGTCTGAATAGTTGTGACCCTTTAAAATAAGTTGGCTCGCGTCTGTAAATTCATCCAATTCAAAGGGTTCATAAAGTGACACGCTTAAATTTGGGGCAACATTTTTATTTAACTTTAAAACACGCTGAAGCGATGCCCCACTTGTAAAGGCAAGTGCCATGTCAATTTCAGAGCCTGTTTCGTATATTGCTGCAACTTTAAATAAACGCTGGCTAGGCACACGCCCCAAAGGCGTGTAAGTAGATGCATTTGGCATGATCACACGGAGTTTATCACCTAAACCAATGCCCAGTTTTCGACTTAAATAGCGACTTATAGCAATGTTATAGTTTGTATTTAGTACTGTTTGCCAATTACCTTGCACTATTTTGTCAGTCACTTTGTATAACGCACCGTTATTGTCATATAAGCCTTGCAGCAATACGCCGTGAAGATCTTTATTGGTTTGTAAAATAGCTTCGCCATGGCGATATAAATTAACGTGTTCTACGTAAGGAGATTTAGCTAAATTTGATTTAAGAGCTGACATTTCATCTGGTTTATGGTTTCCAGATTCAACTTCAATATGAGGAATGAGGCCTAACATATTGGTTTTTAAACTGTGCTCAAAGCCGTTCATTACACTGCTTACAGTAAATAAAGCCATTAAACCAATAGCAATACCGGCAATAGAAAAAAACGAAATAAACGATATAAACGCGTTCCCTTTAGAGGAGCGGCTGTATCTAAGTCCTATAAATAAGCTAACCGGTTGAAACATATTTTTTAAAACATTTATGCTAAAAGTGTAGGGTTATAGTAGCACGAAGTTAGCGCGATTGAATATGACCATAAATGTAAGAAATAATTTATAAATCTGAGACTTGGCTGATTTTTCAGCAATCTATTTAGCGCAATTTACGCTTTGAGGCCAGCAACTAAATAATCTAGCAATACACGTACATTAGTAGCTACAAACTGGCGCGGCGGGTAAACGCCCCACACACCTTCTTGCTTAGGTTGATATGACGTTAAAATAGGCACAAGTTCACCACTGTTAACCTCGTTCCCTATGTAATAGTCAGGCAGCTGTACAATACCTAAGCCTTTTTTAGCGCCATCAACAAGTGCCCAGCCACTATTACACTGCAGCCTACCAGCAATTTTAATGTGTTTTTCACGCTCATTTTCGTTTACACGCCAATAACTACTATTACCTATTAAGCACTGGTGATTATTTAATTCCCCCAACGTATGTGGTTCACCAAAACGCCTTAAATATGAAGGCGATGCACACATAATAAAGCGCCGAGCACTTAGCCTTCGTGCTTTTAAACTTGAATCTTTTAAATGCCCCAACCGTATTGCTAAATCAAACCCTCCTTCTAGTAAATCTTCTTGTTCGTTACTTAGGGTGGCAATAACTTCTACTTCGGGGTGATCGTGCATAAAATTGTGCACAATAGGCATAATAAATGTCTCCCCATACATGACAGGGGCCGTTAACTTAATTTTTCCTTTAGGCGTAGTTTGATGTTTCGCTAGGCCTTGCGTAGCATCGTCCATTGCATGCTGTAAATGCTTTATTTGATGTAAAAAAATCTCACCTTCTTTGGTAAGAACAACTTTTCGGGTGGTACGCGTTAAAAGCTGGGTATTTAAACGTTGCTCAAGGGCGGTTACATGCCGGCTAATATGCGCAACCGAAAGCCCTAACGTTTTTGCCGCAGCAGTAAAGCTCCCTTCTTCACCGACTGCTATAAATTCGTCAATCCCGTCCCAACGTGCCATTATTACCATACTGTAAAAGTGTTTTAATAAATCAGAGATTATCATTATATGAGAAACAAATACAATAGTCGCATCACCCAAACAAATTGGGTCTACAATTGATATTTAATACCACTACAAAGGATAAACACATGTCTGAATTTATAAAATCAAAAGCGGCGATAGCTTGGGGCCCTAACCAACCTTTAAGCGTTGAAGAAGTTGATGTGATGATGCCTAAAAAAGGCGAAGTAATGGTAAAAATTACCGCTACTGGTGTGTGTCATACCGATGCATTTACGTTATCGGGTGAAGATCCTGAAGGTATATTTCCAGCTATTTTAGGTCACGAAGGCGCAGGCGTTGTATACGCAGTTGGCGAAGGCGTAACAAGTGTTGAAGTGGGCGATCATGTTATTCCTTTATACACAGCGGAATGTGGCGTTTGTAAAATGTGTACATCTGGCAAAACTAACTTGTGTTCAGCAGTACGTGAAACCCAAGGTAAAGGCCTTATGCCAGACGGCACAACACGCTTTTTTAAAGACGGCCAGCCAATTTACCACTATATGGGTTGCTCAACGTTTTCTGAGTACACAGTACTTCCAGAAATTTCATTAGCCAAAGTAAACAAAGAAGCGTCGCTTGAAGAAATTTGTTTATTAGGGTGTGGTGTAACAACGGGTATGGGTGCTGTAACAAATACTGCAGACGTAAAACCTGGCGACACAGTCGCAATTTTTGGCCTGGGTGGTATTGGTTTATCAGCAATTATTGGTGCAAAAATGGCAGGTGCAGGTCGTATTATTGGTGTTGATATTAACACCAGCAAATTTGACCTTGCAACGAAACTTGGCGCAACAGATTTAATAAACCCTAAAGATTTCGACAAACCAATTCAAGAAGTAATTGTTGAAATGACTGACGGTGGTGTTGACTACTCGTTTGAATGTATTGGCAATGTTGATGTAATGCGCTCTGCCCTTGAGTGTTGTCATAAAGGTTGGGGTGAATCTGTAATTATAGGTGTAGCCGGTGCTGGCCAAGAAATTTCTACACGCCCTTTCCAACTGGTTACTGGTCGTGTATGGCGTGGTAGCGCATTTGGTGGCGTTAAAGGTCGCTCGCAACTTCCTGAAATAGTTGAGCGCTACATGGCGGGTGAATTTGCGTTAAACGACTTTATTACTCATACAATGAGCCTTGAGGAAATTAACGACGCATTTGATTTAATGCACGAAGGTAAAAGTATTCGTACCGTAATTCATTACTAATAAGCACTTAGTAAACGACTTAATAAAAAGCCGTAAAACCAAAAGGTTTGCGGCTTTAAGGATTATTATGTTAGAGAATATCTCAAGTACAAAAGTAGCCGGTGGTTGGCATAAGCAGTATACCCACGCTGCAACAAGTACCCATTGCACTATGCGTTTTGCAGTATTTTTACCACCCGATGCAAGTGAAAAAAACAAAGTCCCTGTGCTTTATTGGCTATCGGGCTTAACCTGCACCGACGAAAATTTTATGCAAAAAGCAGGCGCGTTTAAAAAAGCCGCCGAGCTGGGTTTTGCAATAGTGGCACCCGATACGAGTCCGCGTGGCGATAATGTACCCAATGATGATAACTACGACTTTGGGCAAGGTGCAGGCTTTTATGTTAATGCAACGCAAGCGCCTTACAACACACATTTCAATATGTACGACTACGTGGTTAGTGAGCTACCTGCGCTTATTGAACAGCATTTCCCAGTAACCAGCACAAAAGCCATTAGTGGTCATTCTATGGGTGGGCACGGTGCTTTAATGCTTGCACTTAAAAATCCACAAGCCTATGTAAGTGCCTCTGCGTTTAGCCCAATCGTTAACCCAATAAATTGCCCTTGGGGGATAAAAGCATTTACTGGTTATTTAGGTGACAATAAATCACTTTGGGCGCAATACGATACCTGCGAACTTATGAAACTAGCAAAGCAAGCGGATTACCTACCTATGCTGGTATCGCAGGGTGATGCCGATGGTTTTTTAGAAGAGCAACTCAAACCACAAAACCTAGTGGCAGTTGCTCACGATAAGGGTTACCCGTTAACGCTTGAAATGCAAGAAGGCTACGACCATAGTTACTTTTTCATCAGTAGCTTTATTGACCAACACTTATTATTTCATAGTCAGTTTTTAACAGCGTAGCCTCGTTAGTGTGTAGTTCTGGATTCTCTAGTTCTACGCACTCTTTTAAACTTTTACCTACCTTTCTACAAACTTTGCGCTGTTGATTATTCTCCACACTGACAAAGTCGACTAATGCAGAATCAATTTTTAAACCTAATTTTGTAAAAGAAAACCCTTCTCTATCTTTTGCAATGGATTTAAAGGGATCTTTGTAAGGATCTGAACGAGCAGTGCTATTCATATTTTGATTTACTTTTTCGTTATTTTGAGCATGCCCATCTATTAAAACTCCTGCCACCGTGCAACCACTTAAAAACACACTTATTAAAATAGTTACTAATAATTTCATAATCCCCTCCTCTAAAATATTTATAAATACTAAACGATTATAAAATTAAGACTGTAAAAAGTTGTAAAACCAATTTAAATACACCTATAAACACATGAAGTAAAAGTGATAAACCAATGTGTACATTTTACTAAATATGCTCTCAACTAACCTGGTGTAAAAAGCAACGCATTGATTTTTAATGTTTTTACATTTGGCGCGGCACTTGCTTTTGTAACTTAAATTTATTTAATTGAGAATAGCAATGGAATTTGATTTACAGTGGAACGAAATCTTAGATAACTTAATTCACTTAGGCATTGCCTACGCTCTCGCATTGCCAATGGCATACGACAGAGAGCGCAGTAAAGATGGGGCTGGGCTAAGAACATTTCCGTTAGTCGCGGTTGCATCGTGCGGGTACGCACTTATAGCTATGTCGGTGTTAGACTCATCTGAAGCACAATCTAAAATGCTCCAAGGAATTATTACCGGGATCGGATTTATTGGTGGTGGCGCAATTTTGAAGAATAACCAGTCAACATCAGGTACTGCAACCGCAGCGAGCATATGGAACATGGGTTTAATTGGTATTGCTGTGGCAAATAACCGATATGAAGTAGCCATTTTGCTGGCTATAATTAACTTTATAACGCTCAGGTATGTAAAAAAATTAAAGTAATATAGCTTAAGCATAAAAAACCCCAATTATTGGGGTTTTTATTAAGACTATGTTGTTAGCTATTTACAAAAAAGCATAACCACTTTGTTTTAAAGTGACCGTTTGTGCTTGCGCACTTTTAATTAATAATCCACAGCGTAAATCGTCTTTAGAAATAGTAATTTTATCAATAGCGCTTGTGTTGTAATTTACCACTTTATTTTCACAGCGCAGTTGAACCTTGCTAAGTGGCATTGCTGATTCAAGCACCACCTCACTTTTAGACAATAAAGGCATAACAGCTTGATCTGTCTCAATAGCTATTTGTTGGTTTATATCGCCTGAGTTTTTATAAATATCATTAACTTGAGCTAGCAGCTGCTGCTTGTTTTCATCTGTAAAAACAAAGGCTTCAATATTTCCAAGGGCATCAATTGCATCATAAGCGCGCACGTAATCCTGTTTAGAAATAAACCATTGCAAAGCATTTTTAACCACTCGCACTTTTATCTGATCTGGTAAATTATCTCTGAACAAAAATGCATTGTTAATATGTTTATCAAAGCCAATCCAATCTTTCGTAAAATAGCTATGCTGACTTTGTAGCCATGAAAGTAATACTATTTCAACAGTATTTTTGGCATGGTCGCGTTCTAGCTCTATTATTTTACTTTGCGCTTCGTCTAGTTTTTTTTCATTAATTAAATTACTTGCCGCTTCATAATCATTAAAAAAGCCATGCGTTGCTTTGTCATTAGTGTATCCCAAGTGTAAATTTTGAGACGTTACAGTAATAAGCTTTGCACTTGGCACTGATTTACCATCAACCTGAGCACTCTTGTAATTTAGTTTTGACACATACTCTACAACTTCTCTTTTGTATTTGTCTTGCCCGATAGATGCAACAATTTCAATATCACTAACCTGACCACTTTCATTCACAACATAACTACTTAAATTTAAGCCTTCAAAGCGTGACACACGAGAAGATGTATTTGTTTGTTGATTGTAGTTGTCTTTAACAACTTCAGCTGGAACAAAATCTGCCATTACTGGCACACAAGTTAATGCAGGTATTATAGAAAGAGCTATAGAGAGTTTTTTCATTTGATTATCCATCCTAGAACGCAAAGTAACTATTATAGAAACAAACATTATAAAAAGATGCAAGCTTATATTAATAACTAACCAAAATTTAATTATAGACTAATAAACTCATAAATATAAAAAAGGCGCTTAATAAAGCGCCTTGGGTTTCAAGTATGTGTGCTTAAAACATATCTTGATAGGAGTGGGTTGTACTAAACGAAATTGCTTTATCAAAACCAGGAAGCTCTATCCCGTCTTCGCCAATTACAATATCGTTATCGTCAATGGCGCCATCGCCAAAACGGTATACTAATTCGTACTTGCCAAGATCTGCTTGTGCTCTATAGGTATTTTGCGCAGCAACAACAGATGTATTTTTATCTGCATAATGACTCATAACCTCATCACCATGGCGCTTAGCAAGCATTTGTAGTGTTACTTTTGCGCTAAGTACAGTCGCTGTGGCGTTATTACCGCCAAAGCCTTTTGAGTTTATAAAGGCTATGTCCATATCGCCGCAATCGTAATGACTGTTTCGTATATCTAAGTGATCGGCATAAACATCGTCGGCAACTTTATCTATGGTAGTAATACCCGGCATAATATTATGGCTAAATACACCCAACGCAATCGCTAATTGATCGCCACTGGCAGGTGCAATTGTATGCCCTACATAAGCTTTTGGCGCCGTTACTTTCCAGTTATCAATAGCAAAGGTTTGCGCTACTTTGTGATAAATAAGTGACTCAGTTACTCTGTTTTGCGGCGTACTTGAACCGTGCGCTAAAATAAAGCTGCGGTTTTGTAGCGCGTCTTTACCTAATAAGCTTGTTGCCAATGCCACAGATTTAGCCATGGTAATATAATTACCTGGGCCCGGTGAGGTGATTGATTTTTTAATACCATCGGCATTAACAAATACATCAGGTACTGAGCCCATAATGTCTGCACCAAGCTCTAGTGCTAATGCATCATCCATTAAAATAGTCACTTGTGCGCCTTCACCTAATGTAAAACCACAGTTTTCGCCAAATGGGCGGCTGCTTGTACGGTAATCGGGCTCTTGTTCACTACTTAAGTTATCTAAACGGCGCAGGCCTTCAACATTTGCAAGGGCGCTCATATTACCAAACCCTTCGACTACTTCAGGCGTTATAGCGCATTCAACACTTGCCACAACCGCAACACGGGTACGCCCTGCTTGAATATCGTTTACTGCAGCGCGTAAGTTATATAAAAAAGTGGCACATGCCCCTGAGGTAGAAAACGTAGTGCCTACATTACCGGTAACGTACGCGTTTATAAAGTCAGTCGACATCGTGTTTAAACCCAGTGCTAATTGCTTAGTACTAACACGATCGCCCTGCTGACGCGCTTTAACTAAACCACCTAATCCTTTATCGTCCATTTGACCAATAACAGAGGCTGAATAGGTACCAATTTTATCTGGCTCTACGCTATTCATTATGCGTTGCCAGTCAAGGCCTGTTGATTTAATCGCGTCGTTTGCAGCAAATATAGTGGCTTGCAAACCGCGAGGCTGATAACGGCTGTTATACATAATTGATGGATCAAACCCAGTAGGAAACTGCCCCGCCGATTTAATTGGGTTATCACGGGTAGAATCAAGCTTTACGTCTAGCTCTGCGGCTATGGTTACTTTTACTTTTTTACCGTCAAGCTCTTGCACATTCCAGCTTGCAGGCACAGGGGTTGGTAAATCGCGTGCGCGAGTTTCAAATACAATATCGTTTTCGTCAGATGTCTTTAAGGTCATTTTTTGCTGCCAAGGCGTGGCATCTGCATCAAAATGTTCTTTTTCAATTTTACGAATAAGTGTGCCAGCAATAATTTGCTCACCAAAGCGTGCTTCTATGTCGCTTTGCTCAACATTATTACCATTTGAATCTTGAAGGTTACCATCAACAACGCTTACCAAGTTCATTAATGTGGCGAGGCCTAAAAATGTTTCACTACGATCTTGTGCGTTTAATGCATCTAATACGATACGGCGGTAACCTTGATGAAAAGAAGTTCGGCCTGCGGCGTTTATACCGCCCATGCCTACTATTACGGGTAATGCTGTCATTATTAACCTTTAATGCGTGTTATTGGAGAAGCAAACAGTTTAATTGGATTAATAACAACTCTTTATGCTTTAATAGCCAAATATTCTGCATAAAAGGCCAAAAAGTACTGGTCGGAGCATTGAAATGAATAAAAAATCGCTTAACCCCGCGCTAAACATTGCAATCACTGTGTACCCACACCTACTTATTACCAGTTTAACGCTCCCCATTGAAATGCTGAGAGCGGGCGAAGCCTATGCAAAAGGCCACTTAAACCCAGCTGACTTTAGACCACTTAGTATAAATTTAATTGCTAAAAATAATGAGCCAATACAAACCCGTACAGGCCTTGCTATAGTTCCCGACTTCACGACTACCAACGCACCATATAACGATTTAATTATAGTCCCCGGCATTTGGCGAAACCCTCGCCCTGTCGTTCGTACTAATAAAGAGATAGTTGAGTGGCTACAAGAAAGCTTTGAAACTGGCAGCCATATAATTGGTGTGGGCACTGGTAACTGCTTAATTGCAGAGGCAGGGTTACTTGATGGGCACCCTGCAACAACCCACTGGCATTATGCAAAACAATTTAGCCACGACTACCCATTAGTAAGCCTAAAACCCGACTTTTTTATAACCCAATCTGAGCGCATGTATACGGTGGCAAGCTTAAATGCCCTTGCCGATGTGATTGTACATATTATAAGCCAATATTACGGCAAAGCCGCTGCACAGCACGTAGAACGTAACTTTTCGCACGAAGTACGTAAACCGTACGAAGATCAGCGCTACCTTGAAGGCGCGGTTGACCGTCACCCAGATGAACTCATAGCGCAAATTCAGTTTTGGCTTAAAACTAATTTAGCAAGCGAGTTAAACCTGCAAGAAGTAGCTACACAATTTAGTTTAAGCTACCGTACCTTCACACGGCGTTTTAAGCTTGCCACTAATCAAAGCCCTATAGAATATTGGCAGCAATTACGGGTTGAAGGTGCTAAAGAATTATTAGCGTCGTCTAATTTAACTATTCAAGAAGTGGCGCTTGAGGTTGGCTATAACGACCAAGGTCATTTAACTCGCGTGTTTAAAAAAGTGCTAAGCCAAACGCCAAGCGAGTACAGAAAAGTAGTAAGAAGAAAGTTATTTGGCTAAAAAATAAGCTTTTTTAATTACCTAATATTGAATTATTTATACTACAAACAGCACAATTTCTTCCGTTATTTTTTGCTATGTATAAATAACCGTCAGCTGCTTTAAGTATTTTAGATAAATCAACAGACGAATCAGTAACCAGTTCTTCCAAACCAATACTTATTGTAATTTTTAAACAGTTTTTTTCATAAGTAAACTCATGACTTTCAACCGTTTTAATTAAACACTTTGCTAAGTCATAAGCAGCTTTCTGATCAGCATTTATAACAACAACAAATTCCTCACCGCCCATTCTAAATACATTATCTTCTTTAAATTGTTCTACAAATAAGTCAGTTAGTTGCGTTAAAACAGCATCACCTGCGTCGTGCCCATATTTATCGTTCACTTTTTTAAAAAAATCAATATCAATAAGTGCTACGCATACAGGCTCATCAATAACTGTTTGTTTACTAAAACGGCTTTGTAATGCACGTCTATTAAACGCTTTTGTTAATGGGTCTCTTAGTGCCAAATTTAAAATTGTTTCTTGGTTAGAATACCTCATCGCTTCATAAATGTGCGAAACCGTCCATATAGTCATATACGCAAGGCCAAGGTTAAGAATTAAGTGCAAACTATTAGCACCACCTAAACTGAGGAAAGAAGATAAAGGAATCATCGACGCGAACAGTAAGCAAAAACTACTTATAAGCCCGTGTTTTTTACCAAATAACAAATACGCTAAAATGGGAAATGTACAAATCCAATGCGTTATACCCTCATCTGTTTTTAAAATATAAACAGCTAAAAATACAACAAAAAAATAAGCATAGGCTACCGCCCATCTATGCCAAACCTTTGAAGCAGATACACACGTTTTGTAATACGTGTAAAAACAAAACACAGCGAGTAAAACCTCTATCGCTCCTAATATGTAAACCTTTGAAATAATAATATTTACATAAGCTACAACAAGCGCAACTAACGCTATTATTAAACTCATTCCTTGAAGAACTTTTATTCTTACCTCTTGTGTTTTATCGAATGAATGACGGTTCATAAAATCCTTTTATATTGCTAACTATATGTTCATAAATATATTTATTAATATTAGATTAGATACAAGTAAATTAACAGCACGCATATGATTAGACTTTAATCGAAAAGTTATCCGCTGAATAATAGGCTAGTTATAATTCTAAAAACATGATGTTCGCTTAAGTCATTCTAAAACAAAACGCCACTAAATTAGTGGCGTTCTATGTCGTTAAAGTCTTTTCGATAGTAACGTTTTTGATAATTTTTTACTTTAGCGTGTACACCTTTACTTAAGCTTTTAAACTTAGCCTCAAGTACATCAACACCGTATAAAATACCGACCACCAGCACAGAAAGTTTAATAGCAGCAGCTAGATTATCAGTGGCTATCATTACGCCAATTGAGGCAAGTACCCAAATGGTTGCAGCTGAGGTAACCCCTACAACGGCTCCGTCTTTTGCAAGCATGACCCCAGCGCCTAAAAAGCCAATACCTGTAATTATTTGCCCCACTACACGAGAATGATCAATCACATCCCCTTGTAAGTTAAACGCGGTCGATAAAAATAAATACGTGCCCAGCGTTATTAAAGCTGAGGTACGAATACCCACTGGTTTGCCGCGTAACTGGCGCTCTATACCAATTATGGCACCGCAAAAAGCGGCGGTGCCAATGGCTGCCCATGAATAAGGGGCTACATCAATTAAATCTAAAAAAGTCACTCTTTACATTAAACCTATTAATTATTTGCAATGGCCACTGCGGTTCTTAGCCGTTGGCCACCAAATGCTGACATTTTACTAAAATCACTGCGCGCTATAGGCACGTACTGGCAATCTATTGCGAGTTGTTTGTCGCTTCCTGGCTCACAAAATGGGTCGTGAACATACACGCAGTGCTCATCAAGGTGGGTAACGCACACCCAATGCGGTGATTTTTTACCATCAAAACTGTATGTACTAATCAATAACAGTACGCTAAAGCCTTGGCTTAACCACTGTTCAATATGCTCAAGCTCTACGTCTTTGTGCATCAGCGGTATATTTGCCTGTGCAATGCCATCAACAAATTGTTCATGAACAGTAGCTAGTACCACTTTTTTGTTCTCATTGCGTACGCCATCTAAAAACAAAGGCTCTGTGGTATTTACCATAACCTCGCTTTTAAAGCCGCGTTTATTAGCCGCAAGTGCTAAACCAAACGGATGGCAACCACCATGCCCTGAGGTCATAAAAATGGTGGTACCTTCACGCCAAAGTGCCAGCTCGTGTGATTGGCTAAGCTCCGTTGTTGGCTTAAGTGCCCCCATTGCCATTAATAACGCCGCAGGCCCGCAGGTAAACTCGGTAGTTTGCTGATACCATGGGGTTAATCGCGCTACTTTTAGCTCATTCGTTTGGCGAATATTTTTTTGCATTCGCAATGCATCACTGTGATCGTCATAATAATCGCTATATTGACCAAATACTCTGTAGCCCAAACTTTTATAAAGCCCAATCGCACTGTCGTTATTTACGGCCACTTCTAATCGTAAGTAAATACGCCCACGCTCACAGGTTTGTTTTTCAAGCGCAGCTAATAGCATTTTGGCAATGCCTTTACCTTGCATTGTGGGTTTTACAGCTAGCGAATATAAACGCGCTAAACGTGTACCTTTATGGCACCACACAAGCCCATAGCCGCATACTTGCTCGCCATTTTCTGCAATTAGTAAAATACCGTGCTTAGCACTTAACCAGCGCTTTAAACTACGCGGGCTCAATTTGTCGTTATTAAAGCAGGCATTTTCAATGTCAATCAGTGCGTTTAAATCACTGTTAAGTGCCTTTCGAATAACAAGGTTACTCATGTTATTATCCACGGCCTCGCGCTTCTAAACGTTGTTTAAATTCGTCCATAATGAGCATGTATAGCTCGTCGCCTAAATAGCCGTCTTCTACCTTGTGATCAATACTTGGATTGTCATTTACTTCAAGCACGTATGCTTTGCCTTGATGCTCTTTAACATCTACGCCATATAATCCTTTACCCACTGTTTTACATGCTTTTAAAGCGGCATCTAATACGGCTTTTGGTAACTCAAAGGTAGGTAGCGTCTCAAAGTCACCCGAGAAAAACCGCTTAGCGTCATGGTTATAAATTTGCCAATGGTTGCGTGCCATTAAGTAGCGACACGCATAAATAGCACGGCCATTTAACACACCCACTCGCCAATCGTATTCTGTGTACATGTATTCTTGTGCAAGTACCAATGCGCTATATTCAAACAGCTCAGTTAATTTAGCTTCAAGCTCACCTCGGTTTGCAACTTTAAACACCCCTTTTGAGAAAGACCCTTCAGGCATTTTTAACACAAGCGGATAGGTAAACGCCTCTTCTAATTGCTCAAGCGTTTGCGCTGATTGATCAGCCACTACAACCGTTTTTAAACTGGGCACTTTTTGGTAATTAAACGCATCGTGTAAATACACTTTATTACAACAACGTAAAATAGATTCGGCGTCATCAATAACCACTAAACCAAGGCTTTGCGCTTTGCTTGCAAGGCGATACGTTGGGTGGTCAATCGCTGTAGTTTGACGAATAAATAACGCATCAAACTGGGCAATATTGTCTATTTCGTCAAAGCTCAATGCTTGTGCATTAATACCATGTTTAGCCGCTGCTTTTATAAAACGGGCAATGGCGTCTTTATCACTCGGTGGTACTTTTTCGTTATGATCAACAAGTATTGCCATATCCCATCTAAAACGGCGCTGCACATTGCCAATGCGCCATTGAGTTTGGGTAAACATATTTAATTTAGCTACAAAATTGCTATATTGCTCCTCGTTTAAAGAGCTAAGCGAACCTTGCTGTAACAAACCTTGCTCATCTACATATAAAATAGGCGCTGGGTATTGTTTAAATACCGATTTAGCCGCTTTACTTTGTAATTCGTTTAAGGCATTACCAAAATATACTGCGCCATCAATTTGACCCACATTTAACATAGGTGCGTGGCCGCCTCGAAGCGCGTTTATTGTTTTTACACTTGGTAATACTTGGTGTTTGCGGGCCTCTGCAAGCAATGAGCAATAGTAACCCTTACTCAAGTATTGGCTTGAGTCGCATAAATTAATAATGCGGGTTTTAGGTTCATTATGTTTTGGGTAATCACGCAAGTAACTATTAAACGTAATTACATTTTCGAAAGATTGAGCAAGTGTTTGCTCGTTGTTATCAACCACTATTAAGGTTTTAAACACGACTTTTCCTAGTTATACCAATCGGTAGTAAGCCAAATATAAATGCGTGCGATCTTTAAATTATCGCACTATAAATAGAAACACCCATCGTACTAAGTGTGCATTGCGCGTATCACTTAATCCGATGGGTGCTTTAACAAATACCTACTGTAAGTGTTAGCGCCTAAATTGCTTAGGCGACATCTGCTTTATATGCCCTTTTTAAAAACCACACAAACGAGATATTTTTAGCGTAAAGATAAAAAATATTGATTAACTATATTTTTCAATTAATGCAGATTAAAATACGCAAAATTACTATTTTATGAGCGTTAAAAATGTCACATCCTGCCTGCCCACAGTGCCAATCTGAATATGTCTACGAAGACCAGCAACTGCTTATTTGCCCTGAGTGCGCCTATGAATGGAACCCAAATAGTACAAAGGATGAAAACGCAATTTTAGTTAAAGATGCCAACGGCACCCTACTTACTGATGGCGATAAAGTAACCGTAGCCAAAGATTTAAAAATAAAAGGCAGCTCACAAGTTATTAAAATTGGCACCAAAGCGGTCGTAAGGCGAGTGCTTGATAAAAAAGATCACGAGCTAGATTGTAAAGTAGATGGTATTGGCGAAATGATGGTAACAGCGAAGTTTGTGAAAAAGGCTAACTAGTTTGAGTAGGTCTGATAAATGGCGAAGCCATCCTGCATGTCTCGCCAAAACGATCGAAATAATTGATTTTATTCAGTTATTGGTGAGCATTCGTTAACAACCGCTAAACCCAGGTCTATATGAGCAACAATATAGCCATATTCCTTCTTTGACAGTTTGCCGGTTTTATACAGCTTTTTTACCGACTTATGGTTCCATGATTCACCACATTTTGACTCTGGAATTTGAAGCTCTAGGGTAAGTAGGTATTCCTTTTCTTTATCTATGGAATACCCTTTTTTCACAGAGCTTTTCGCGCAGAGACTAAGTGCATATTCAACCGCGAACTTATCCACGCTTGGTATACCAACAAACTCCACATAACACCCTAAAACACGTTCGCCAGAAGCCTTCGTGTAATAAAGCTTTCCTGTTGTGCAAGCTGATAATAAAAAGATCATCGCAGATATTGATAAAAACCTATGAATCAAAGTACTTCCTTGTTTCTGAGCAGCCTCAAATTCAGGCTTTCTGTTTTCAACTCCCAACACTAATTTTTTATAATTTTCTGGATGTGCATCTTTATCTATATTATTAAGGGAATCCATTAATTCATTGAATGAATACTTCGAGTAATCCATATGTCTCCAAAAAAGCTAACACCCTAATCACCCGAGCCGTTGTTTAGCGTCGGCTGCATTTGCTTGTTAGCTTGAATATACTCTAGTCCCAATTCTTTTTTGCATATATCTACGCTCTCAAACTTTTCATCAGAATAAAATAGTGCACCAATTATCTTATTATTTGTTGGATTTAAAGACACATTTAACGAATCAACTCCCTTCGTTTCATTGCGATTAATTTTTAAAGTCAAAGAGGTTTCGTTTTCTGTGCGTTGCATTTTCGCGTGTGTAATAGAAGAAACTTGGTAAAAAGCAGGATACAGAATTAAGGAAGAACTGAACGCGTTAATTAAGGCTTGTTTATCATTCCACTCCGGAATTGATTTCTGATACCTTTCCATTGCGGTTAAGTAATCATGATATTCATCTATTCGATCAGCAGAGTGATAACTTTTAGATAGGTTCTTAACGTCATAAATATAATTATTGATTTGAATAAGCTCATCACTTGAGCATACGTTAGCGAAACTCCCTGCTGTAAAAGTCGAACCTAGTAGCAAAACTAAATGACTAAGTTTCATATTTGAAAACATACGCTTCCCTTCAAGCTAAAAGGCAAAATTAAATAAGCTAAAATCGAGCGAAGCGACGAGCTTATTTAATTTTGTCCTAATTTGGCGCCTTATTAGACATTTTTAAACAACTGCTAACTAGCCGCTCTCGATTTGTTAATGTAAATCTATCTAAATGAAAAAAGTATTTCCCTTCATCTCCGGAGGTGATGACTAATTGATTATCAGTTAAATCTACATTCTTAAACTTCATGATTGAAGAGGTTATTAGCCCTAACCTATGGCACTTCATGCTTTTGTCTTGGTAATTAAAACTTACCTGCAAAGAACTGGAAAATTTATAAACTATATATAAGAAACAAAAAACAAGCCAACTATCAAAAGGATTAACGTCAGCCCAAAATTCAGAACCAAGAAGTATGGCGAATAATAAATCTATAAATAGAGCTATTGCGAGCCAAATAGCTACATATTTTATTAAAAGCTTAGCTTTGAATTTCTCAGAATAGTTAATTTGCTTACAATAGCCAGTTTCAACATCTTGAACCTTATAAAGAGTAAATATTGCAGCAAGAAATATTACAACTTGCACAACAATAAACCCAATAGCCGAACTATCCATTAAAATCGTACTATTGTTACGACCTACTAAGAAAATTCCACCAACATAGTCAGCAAAAAGAACGTAGAATAAAATATAAGTTCCAGTTTTTAACATCATTACTCAATTGAATGCATTGTATGGATAATAAACCCATAAATTAATTAATACTTTAACCTAGTTCGGGTAATGTGAGGCCCAAGCTTTGGCTGC
>NZ_JAHXRM010000173.1:0-279 GCF_019392235.1 Pseudoalteromonas sp. CR1
GAATAATAAAATGTCCTAGAAAGGGCTTAAAATGCAAAATAAAAAGACTACTCATTTTTTGAGTAGCCAGGGAATTGTTTTTGATATATTAAATGAAAGGAGTAATACATTAATCATATCACACGCATTTATGCCGAGAAAATTTATTGATGTTGAGAAGAACCCTTAACTCAACTTGAAGACGAATGTCGGCATAGCGTGAGCTATTAAGCCGACGATTCGACAAGTTTAGGGATTGTTAAGGGTTCAGAGGCTCAACGTCAATAAAGCAATTGGAAT
>NZ_JAHXRM010000174.1:0-279 GCF_019392235.1 Pseudoalteromonas sp. CR1
GTTCCCCGCTCGGAAGCAGATCAAGTTGGTTTTTGAAATACTCAGTGTTTTGGTCGATCAGTCGATTTAAATTGTCCATCAGGTCGCTGAGGGAGGGGGTATGCATAAATTCTGCCAAAATATGGATCAGGCGGGGGCTCCCACCTGTAAGAATTTGAAGGGGTCGGAGCCGCTTCTTGTCCGGATTAAGCCCCGTAAGACCATTCCAAAGAGTTTGGCATTCTTCTAGGGACAATGGTCGTAGCGGAATGAGCGTAAAGCCGTAAGGCAATGTGTCCG
>NZ_JAHXRM010000175.1:0-279 GCF_019392235.1 Pseudoalteromonas sp. CR1
CGTAGTTCTCTGGACATTGAAACCCTTTTTCTAAAATCGCAGCTCTAGTTCTGGGACCTCTAACTGAAAGAAATTTAGCCTCTCTAATAGTATCATCTTTCTTTATGATGCCACTACCCCAAACCACAGATTTTTTTTGTGCAGAAGATAATATGCTACCAATTACAAGGTAGTGTTTCAGTAAATGTTTATATAAGCCTTTGGAAGGATGAGTTACAGTTTTTACTTTTCTATTAGATATCCTTTCTACAAGATATTTAGAAATAAGGTCACCATAAT
>NZ_JAHXRM010000176.1:0-279 GCF_019392235.1 Pseudoalteromonas sp. CR1
GTATCCGGGCTTGGCGCGCCGTGCACGGAGCCGACCAGGACATCATCTTCCGTCAGACCCATGAGCCTGGCCGGATGGGACTGTCGGACTTTACCGACATGGCCGATCTCGGCGTCACCATCGCTGGCCTGCGCCTCGAGCATCGGCTCTACCACTTCCGGCTCGCCTACTCCGGCTTCGAGCACGCGCATGTCGTGCTCGGTGGTGAGAGCTTCGTGGCGCTCGCCGAAGGGCTGCAGAATGCCCTCTGGTCGCTCGGCGGCGTGCCCCGTGAGCACC
>NZ_JAHXRM010000177.1:0-279 GCF_019392235.1 Pseudoalteromonas sp. CR1
CGGCGGCGTTGGCCTGCCAGATCTCCACCAGAATGCCCGGCACGGGCAGACCGTTTTCATCCAGCACGCGGCCATGGATGATGATGCGTTCGCCCTGGGGCTCGCCATCCTGCTGGGCGGTGAGGTCGTTATCCTTCTCGTTAACCCGCTCGGCGCCGATGGTCGGGCCGGTGATTTCCGACAAGGAATGGGGCAGGAACACCAACGGCTTGGACGGCGAACGCAGGTTCGTCGACTGGTAGGCCGGGTGCAGGTAATCCGGTTGAGTGCCCGCTTGCG
>NZ_JAHXRM010000178.1:0-279 GCF_019392235.1 Pseudoalteromonas sp. CR1
TCAACGCCCGCCACGGCATCGAGCCGGGCTACTGCTTCTACACCCACACCTCCGACCAGCACGGGCCGATGCGTTCGGTCAGCATGGCGGCGGCCGAGCACGAGGCCCCCTACGTGCTCGACGGGCTTCTGCACCACGGCACCGGCCTGACCATCGCCGAGCACTACACCGATACCGGGGGCAGTTCGGATCACGTCCACTTCCTGTGCGACAGCCTGGGCATCCGGTTCTGTCCGCGGCTGCGCGACTTCCCCGATCGGCGGCTCGCCTGCCTGGAGC
>NZ_JAHXRM010000019.1:0-92887 GCF_019392235.1 Pseudoalteromonas sp. CR1
ATGATTGCTTTATATTGTTAAAGAACGTTTGAGCTGCCTTAGCGACTCAAGGGAAGCGAATCTTACGCTTTCCTGTGTTTTTGTCAACACTTAATTTTAAACTTTATAAAAATCTAAACCTAAGTTTTACTCGACTCACTAAGTGGTTTGCTTGGCTCGCTAAGCGTTGCCTGCTCTGCCGTCTCAGTGGGGTCGCATTATAGGGAGCCGCGAATTTAACGCAAGCCTTTTTTTACTAAAAAGTGATTTAAATTACACCCCAAGCAAGCGCACACCCTAAACACAAGTTACCCACAAAACCCTGTGCATAACTTTGCTTTTTCGGCATAAACTCCCTGCTTGCCAATTAATAACTACCAATAAAAAAGCACCTCTTGTAAAGGTGCTTCTATCTAGCCGTACTTAGAATCGGCTTTTAATATAAAATGCTGTATAGCTTTCTACGGTATTTAGCTGCGAGTGCATCTCCATCTGGTAACGAAGCTATAATGGCTAAAAAGCTTGGTTTAGCTTCATTATAATTGAGGTCCTTTTGTAATACGGTAAATAGTACCTCTAATGCTTCTTCTTTTCTTCCTGCTTCATTCAATAAAGTACTGAGTTCTTCTTTAAGTTCGAGATCGTTTGGGTACTTATCTACTTGCTGCTGCTTTAATTGTATCTCTGGTGAGTCTTTTGCATCTAGTGCTGCTTCGCACTTTGATTTGATGTTATTAAAGTATGCATCTTGATCTTGCGAGTCAATTGTTTCTATTAAGGCTTGAGCCTCATCTAATTTGTGAATTTGAATACAAATATCTGCAAGCACTAATTTAATACGTACATTAGTATTATCTATTTCGTATGCTTGCTTTGCATAATTAAACGCTGCATTGAGGTCAGACTTCAATAAAGCCTGTTTAGCTTGCTCTAATAATAAATCCTGTTGAGCGGGTAGATGTTTAGATAAGGCTTCGCGTATTTGTGATTCAGTTTGAGTACCGGCAAGCAAATCTACAGGGGCTGAGTCTTTTAAAAGCACAAGTGTTGGCAATGTTTGTAAGCCAACTTGTTGTGCTAATTGTGAAGCTAACGCTTGCTCTGCATCACAATCTAAATTCGCTATTACTATATGGCTTGTATATTCAGCCGCTATTTTATCTAAAATTGCAGCCTGCCCGATACAATCAGGACTTTGAGGTGAGAAAAAGTTAAGTAATACTAATTTTTGTTGTGATGTTTCTCCAAGGACTTGCTGAAGGTTTTGTGCATTAATACTTACTATATTGCTCATTGAATTGATTGCCATACTGATCTATTTAAGGTTTTATATGGTGATAAACATAATAAATACAAGTCGTATCACTAAATCACTCGGCGTACATAATCAATTAATGAGGCAAATCATGAAACTATCTTACCTTAGCGCTGCGCTTTTATTTGCAGCCCCGCTTTTACAGGCTAAAGGGCTCGACTTAGACCTAAGCAAAACAATGCCTAGTATTGAAAAGTTTTACCTCGATTTACATCAATCGCCGGAACTCTCATACAGCGAAAAGAACACAGGTAAAAAAATAGCCGGCAAGCTTAGTAAGCTCGGATTCGAGGTTACAGATAATGTAGGTGGATATGGCGTTGTTGGTATTTACAAAAATGGCAATGGCCCAACAGTTATGATACGCACTGATACGGACGGTTTACCTATTACCGAGCAAACAAATAAACCCTACGCTTCAACTGTAAAAGTAATTGACGAGCATGGTGCAAACGTTGGCGTTATGCATGGTTGTGGTCATGACATTCATATGAGCTCGTTTATAGGTACTTCTGAGCAACTCATTGCACATAAAAGTAAATGGAAAGGTACACTAATGATGGTTGCACAACCTGCAGAAGAGGTTGGAGGCGGAGCTAAAGCAATGCTCAGTGAGGGGTTATTTAGTAAATATGCCAAGCCTGACCACATTATTGCCCTACATGTAAGTGCTAGCGTGCCAGCTGGTAAAGTTACCATGAAAAACGAATATACCATGGCAAGTGTGGATTCCGTTGATATAAATATAAAAGGTAAAGGCGGCCATGGTGCATACCCTCACACCACTATTGACCCGGTAGTTATAGCTGCTCGTACAGTACTGGCTTTGCAAACGATTACAAGTCGCGAGCTTTCTCCTCTTGAACCATCCGTTATAACAGTTGGCTCTATACATGGTGGTTCTAAACATAATGTTATTTCTGATGAAGTGAAACTACAACTTACACTGCGAAGCTACAACCCAGATGTACGTAATGCGCAAATTGCTGCAATTAAACGAATAACCCGAGGAATTGCTCAAAGTGCAGGGCTTGAAGAGCCTGACTATCCTGCTGTTGTAGTTCATGAAGATGAATCAATTCCATCGACTTATAACAACCCTTCACAAACTAATATAGTACGAGGTGCTATTAAAAATGTCATAGGCGATACAAACGTACTTGAAACACAAGCAGTAATGGCAGGAGAGGACTTTGGCCTTTATGGCCGTACTGACGAGAACATCCCTATAACATTATTTTGGCTAGGCGGCGTTAATCAACAGCAATACGAAAAAGCAATAAAAAACAACGAAACACTTCCATCATTGCACTCAAGTAAATTTGCACCTGATTATAAAGTGGCGCTTCCTACTGGAATTAAAGCCATGAGTAACGCTGCGGTTGCGTTATTTAATAAAAGTGAATGACTTATAAACCAACAAGCCCTGCGGTTAATTTGTTACAGGGCTTTTTTTGTAGCCTGATTTTTTAAAAGGTGCTTTTTTAGCGCGCTTTGCAAAGCGCTTTTTGGCAGGCGTTTTAGGCAGCTTGGCAAATACCCGGCTGTCACAGTTAGCGGCCTGATCCACAAAATTAGTAAGATCAGCAAGTAGAGGTTGTAAAAACTGCTGATAACTCAAGGATTGTTGTGCAATATCACCTAGGCTTGACTCCCATTTTGCCGTTAAGTCAGGACTTGCTAAACCTTCAGGCAAAACACTAATTAATGCAAGACCTGTCTCTGTAGCTTTAATTGTTTTGCCTTCACGCTTTAAAAAGCGCCGTTTAAATAACAACTCTATAATGCCTGCTCGAGTAGCTTCAGTACCTAAACCATCGGTCTCTTTTAATATTTTTTTGATATGTGGATCTTTTACATAACGGCTAATCCCCGTCATCGCAGCCAACAATGTTGCATCAGTAAAATGAGCTGGGGGCGAAGTGTGCTTTTCTATTACACTTCCTTGAGTACATTTCAGGTTCATCCCTTTTTCAAGATAAGGCAACGTTGCCTCTTCTTTTAATTCTGATTTACCCATTAACACTTTAAAACCTAAGCTGACTTCTTGTTTAGCGTTGGCTTTAAATAAACCACCAGCAATTGTTACCTCTGCTTTAGTTTCGTTATAAACATAATCTGGGTAAAACTGTATTAAATAATGCCTACATATTAACTGGTATACTTTCGCTTCATCATTTGCCAAGTATGCGCTTTTTAAAAGTTTAGCCGTCGGTACTATAGCGTGGTGAGCAGCCACTTTAGAATCATTAAAACATTTACTCTTATGCTTTACGTTTGCTCCATCGACTAATTCTACTGGCTGTCCTTTGTTCTGTGCTATCGCTTTAAAGATAGCGGCGGCATCTTGGTGATGATCTTTTGGTAAATACCGATTGTCTGAACGAGGATAAGTAATTAATTTGTGACGTTCATATAATCCTTGGCAAATATCAAGCACTTGCTGGGCAGGCATGCAAAATGCTTTAGCTGCATCTATTTGTAGTGCGGATAGGTTATAAGGCAAAGGTGCACTTTGTTTTTTTTGTTTTTGTTCAAGCGCTGTTACCTCTCCTTTTTGATTAGTTATACGCGAAGCCACATTTTCGGCTAATGCTTTATTTAGCACTCGCCCTTCTTTATCTTGATAAGGTTCGCAAGCTTTACTCGGTACCCACTTGGCTGTAAATAGCTGCTGTTCAGGAGTAACTAAACTAGCTAATACCTCATAAAATGGTTTTGATACAAAATTAACTATTTCGTTATCGCGGTTAACCACTAACCCTAGAATGGGAGTTTGTACGCGACCAACTGATAGCACATTGCCAAACCCTGCTTTTTGCCCAGCTAACGTATAAGCCCGAGTGAGGTTCATCCCAAATAGCCAATCAGCACGGGAACGAGCAAGTGCTGAGACACTCAGTGGAATAAATTCCCGATTAGAGCGCATACTATTAAGCGCTTTTTTTACTGCCGCTAAGTTTAAATCACTTATAAGTAGACGCTGAATACTTTGCTTTTTAGTTTTACTTATTTTGGCTTGTTCTATCACTTCATCTACAAGTAACTGCCCTTCACGATCGGGGTCACCGGCATGTATAAGTGTTGTAGCCTGTTTAATTAACTTTTTTAAAACGCTAAGCTGCTTGCGAGTTTTTGTTTTAGCCTTTAACTGCCATTGTTCCGGTATTATCGGGAGGTGTTCTAATTGCCATTTTTTATAGCGCTCATCGTAATCATCAGGCTCAGCTTGTTCTAACAAATGACCAATACACCATGAAACACAATCACCATTAGCGACCTCAATGTAACCATCGTGTTTTTTGTGTGGTTTTGGAAGTGCATCAGCGATTGCACGCCCAAGTGAAGGTTTTTCTGCAATGTAGAGTTTCATACACTCGCCTACAACTGGTTATATAAACAGTAGTCTAGCATAGCAATTTCAAAGAGGGAGAGTTTTTAATGAATTGTCTGCATTAATGAGTATCAAGTGGTAGTGACTCGTAAAGCTTATAAGCTGGGCTGCTAATTAAGCCCAGCTTTATAATTAAAAGAGTTATCTTACATCAATAGGATCAGATTCTTTTGCCTTGCCTTGTAATATGGATATTTCAACTCGGCGATTACGGCGTCTGTCTTCATTGGTATCGTTAGGAACTAGCGGCCTTGTTTCCGCACGGCCAACGACCATCATTCGTGTTTTATCAAATCCTTGAACTGTTTGTAATTCGCTGGCAACGGCCACTGCGCGCTTAGACGACAAATCCCAGTTATTAACGTATAACTCATTCGATACTTGGAAATCATCTGTATGCCCTGAAACAGTAATTTCCCCTGGCACGTCTTTTAAAAGCACACCAATATCCTGAATAATGGGTTTAAACTTAGGCTGTAAAAAAGCACTGCCCGAAGGAAACGAACCATTCTCACGAATACGAATAATAATCTGCTGGCCCAAAGACTCAAGCTCTATTGCACCATCTATTATTTGCTTCTCTAACTGCTGCGCTATTTTTTTAACGAGTTCATTTGTTTGTTCTTGATCTGCTGCAGATGTTGCTTGTTCAGATGATTGTTCTTGCGATGTGCTTCGAGACTCACCACCGCGCTTATCACCCCGCTGCTCTTGTCTACCGCCAGCAGAACTTTCATCGCCGGCCTGAAACTCTAGCATTTGCTGGGTCATTTCAACGGTTTGCTGCTGAATGGTTTCTATTGGTGTAGGTTCTGGTTTACCTGGGGTGAATTCCATGGCGATAACTGATGTCCCTTTTGGGATATCTTTAACTTCAATTTTATTTTGTACACCAAAAGCAAACTTCATAGAGCCTGCTATTTGTTTAAATTTAAGTACATCCATTTCTGAGAATGCCAATAATAGTACAAAAAAGCACATCAACAACGACATTAAATCAGCAAATGTTCCCATCCACGCAGGTAAACCTGGGGGGGGGCATTTGCACTCTTCATCAGACATGGCTACTCCTCGGTATCAACTTTACGTTTAGACTCAGCTAAGTAATTTTTCAAAATACCTTCTATCACTTTCGGATTTTGACCATCTTGAATCCCTAAAATAGCATCAAGAATTAAACGCTGATTCATTGCCTCTTCGTCTTTACGCAGCTCGAGTTTTACCTGAATTGGAATTGCTACAACGTTTGCTAAAAATGCACCATACAGAGTGGTCAATAGTGCCACGGCCATTGCAGGCCCGATAGCTTTAGGGTCGTCCATGTTTGATAACATGGCAACTAAGCCTATTAATGTACCAATCATCCCCATTGCAGGAGCTATATCGGCAAGTGCTTTAAATAAGCCAGCACCGAGCTCATGACGGGTGGTGGTTAGGGAAATATCTTTTTGAAGTGTGGCGCGCACAACGTCAGCGTCATGCCCATCAACAAGCATGTCAACGCCTTTACGCATAAATGGGTTTGGAATTTCAGCTTCTTCAAGTGCTAAAAACCCCCCTTTACGAGCGGAATCTGCAAGCTCTACTGCTTTTTCAATTAACTCTTCAGGCGATTCAATTTTAAACATGAATGCCTTACCAACCACTTTACCTATCCCTAAAAATTGAGACATAGTGAAGTTTGATAAGACAATAAATAGCGAGCCACCAAATACAATTACACTTGAAGGTGCATCGGCAAACATGCCCATTTCACCGCTACTACTCATAAACATAGACATGACGATTAAGCCAATTGCGCCTAGGATCCCTATTATGGTTGCTAAATCCACATTTCCTCCAGAGATTTCATGTTTAAATGCCTTATCATAAACTTTTTATTATTAACTGCTTATCGGCAACATACTGAATTGCTTAAGTCGTTTTTGTAAATAAACATATAAAGTTATATTTATTATTTTATATCAAGTTAGGCACACAGCCTAATTATCGAGTTTTCCTAATAAATAACACAAACTAACACGCGATTAATCGTCCTAAATGTAAAAAACTCATATCATCCTTTGACCTAGTTTAGCATTCCCCCTAAAATTGGCTCCTAAATTTATTATGTAAGCTGAAATAAAGATGGCGACTAAAAAACCTGAAAACTTAAGTTTCGAAAAAGCACTAGAAGAATTATCAACAATTGTTAGTGAAATGGAACAAGGTGATTTATCGCTTGAACAATCATTGAAGCAGTTCGAGCGTGGTATCGCGCTCGCTGGAGCGTCATCTGAAAAACTACAGCAAGCAGAACAAAAAGTATCTATTTTAATGGGCAATAGCGAAAAGTCAGCACTTACAAACTTTAATAACGATATGGAATAGTTGTGAGCATAAAAGACTATATTGAACGTGCTCAGATAGATGTAGCCACTACACTCAACCGCTACTTTGAACAGCCGCTCGATAGCGATAAAACCATAAAAGAAGCCACTCATTACAGTTTATTTAATGGTGGTAAAAGGCTACGCCCTTTTTTGGTTTACGCTGTTGGTGAAATGCTCGGTGCTAAAAAAAGTGACTTAGACATTTTAGCTGCAGCCATAGAATGCATTCACAGTTACTCCTTAGTACATGACGATCTGCCCGCTATGGATGATGATGATTTACGCCGCGGCTACCCTACTTGTCATATTGTGTATGGCGAAGCACAAGCTATTTTAGCCGGTGATGCATTGCAAACTCTCGCCTTTGAACTTATAGCCACACACAACTTTAATTGCTCATCGCAATCGCAAGTAAAAATGATTGCTGCTCTTGCACATGCATCAGGTATTGAAGGTATGGTTGCGGGACAAGGCTTAGACATTGCCGCAACTGACACAGTTGTTTCGGTACAAGAACTTGAACGCATCCACAAGTTAAAAACCGGTGCACTAATTAACTGTGCTATAACACTAGGTGCGCTGTGCAGTGAAAACGCAGATGAACAAACTTTAGATAACTTGAGTATTTTTGGGTATGCTATAGGGCTGGCATTTCAAGTACACGACGATATTTTAGACGTGGAAGGTGACACCAATATATTAGGTAAACCACAAGGCTCAGATATAGAAGCGAATAAAGCGACATACCCAGCGTTATTAGGTATGCTAGGCGCTAAAGAAAAGGCGCAAAATTTAATAACACAAGCCCACGAAGCGTTAGCACTTATTGATGCAGATACAACGCTTCTTGCGTCGCTAGCAAATTACCTTATTGAACGTGACCATTAGTCGCAGCTTAAGCGTATTGCAAATAGCACTGACATTATTACTTAACATTCGTTATTCATTCCTAGTTGAAAACGAATGTGCTCGAAGGATATAAAAAAGCCATGACACTTGATAGTAGCAAGTATCCATTACTTAACTTGGTTGACAAACCAGTTCAATTACGAGACTTAGCGCAGAATAAACTTCCCGAGTTTAGCAATGAACTACGTGAGTATTTACTTAACTCTGTATCGCAAAGTAGCGGTCATTTAGCGTCTGGTTTAGGCACGGTTGAGCTTACAGTTGCACTTCATTACGTGTATAACACACCAGAAGATCGTGTAGTATGGGATGTTGGGCATCAAGCCTATCCGCATAAAATCTTAACGGGTCGGCGTGATTTAATGCACACCATTCGTCAAAAAAATGGCCTTCACCCATTCCCGTTTAGAGATGAAAGTGACTACGACACATTTAGCGTTGGTCATTCAAGCACTTCAATTTCTGCAGCATTAGGCATGTCAATTGCGGCGCAAAAAGAAGGCGCTGGCCGCAAAACTGTCGCTGTTATTGGTGATGGCGCTATTACTGCGGGCATGGCGTTTGAAGCAATGAATCACTTAGGTGATGTAAAATCAGACATGCTTATTATTTTAAATGATAATGAAATGTCGATTTCTGAAAACGTTGGCGCATTAACCAATCATTTTGCACGTATTTTATCTGGTAGCTTTTACACCAATATTCGCGAAGGGAGTAAAAAACTACTGTCTGGCGTACCGCCTGTTAAAGAGCTTGCCAGCAGAATGGAAGAGCACCTTAAAGGCATGGTTATACCAGGTACGTTTTTTGAAGAACTTGGCTTAAATTATATTGGCCCAATTGATGGGCACGATGTAAACATGCTGGTTGATACATTACGTAATATGCGTAATTTAAAAGGCCCACAACTTCTTCATATAAAAACGCAAAAAGGTAAAGGTTACAAGCCAGCTGAAGCAGATCCAATTGGCTATCACGGCGTACCTAAATTTGACCCCAGCACATCAAGTCTACCAAAATCAAAACCAGGCGCGCCTACTTTTTCAAAAGTATTTGGCGACTGGTTATGCGACATGGCAGAGCAAGACGACAAATTAATGGCTATTACACCGGCTATGCGTGAAGGTTCGGGCATGGTGCGCTTTTCAAAAGAGCATGCTGATAAGTATTTTGACGTAGCAATTGCTGAACAACATGCCGTCACCCTAGCTGCGGGGTTTGCTTGTGAAGGCTTAAAGCCTGTTGTTGCTATATATTCCAGCTTTTTACAACGCGCGTACGATCAATTAATTCACGATGTTGCATTGCAAAACTTACCCGTATTATTTGCCATAGACCGAGCAGGTATTGTGGGTGCCGATGGCGAAACACATCAAGGCGCATACGACCTAAGTTTTATGCGTTGTATTCCTAATATGGTTATTATGGCACCTAGCGATACTAACGAATGCCGCCAAATGTTATACACCGGTTACAAAGCTAATTGTCCGGTTGCTGTTCGTTACCCTCGCGGAAGTGCAGGTACGGCAGAGATTCAAAGCGATATGCAACTTTTCGAAATTGGTAAAGCAAATACAGTAAAACAAGGTTCAAAAATTGCCATTTTGTCATTTGGAACATTACTTGAAAATGCACAACTTGCTGCAACTGAACTTAATGCAACACTTGTTAATATGCGCTTTATAAAGCCGCTTGATACTTCACTGCTAAACGACATTATTAAAAATCACGATACCATAGTTACTCTTGAAGATAATGCCATTGCCGGAGGCGCAGGCTCTGCGGTTAACGAATACTTAGCTAGCCAACAGGCCAATGTTAAAATACTTAACTTAGGTATTCCTGATGAGTTTATTAAGCACGGCACGCAAGACGAAATGCACGATGAAATGGGCTTAGGCCAGCAAGGTATTTTAAGTTCAATTAGGTCATTTACCGCTTAGTTAATTATTCTAATTGTTTAAAGAAAGGAGCCTATTGGCTCCTTTTTCGTTTTTATTATTATTTTTTGCATCCAATTTAACTTTTTAACCGTTATTGCAGTGAGGTTAACATGTAAATAATCAGTGCTGCTTAGTATACGCTTTACGAGCAAGCCTTTATTTACCTAAATTTGATGGAATATTTAAAAGGTAAAAATGATGAATAACGTTAATTTAACAACTTACTCTGCACAAAAAAACATATTGAAACAAAAACTTAGTTTTTCAGCTTTAACACTTGCAGTATTAATCGGCATTACAGGTTGTAGCTCAGACGATGGTAAAAACGGCGTAGATGGTATTGCAGGCACTGATGGACAAAATGGTTCCGACGGTAAAAATGGCAACCCAGGTTTTGCAGCTGCAACATTTATTTTGGCTAACAATGGAGAAACCAACGCGGGTACCATTGACTTAATTAACCAAAGTGCTTCTAAATTAAAAACCTTTAATACAACAGCTAACGAAGGCGTCGCTTTTGATAGCCTAGGTAACTTATTACAAGCAAGCGACAATGAAAATGGCAGTATTAAAACTATCTGTCAGCTTGCTAACCGTGCTGACGGCGCCAGCTATGCTGCAAATACAGATCGCGAAATAACAGGTGCTAACACAACGCTAGTAAACCCTAAGGGAATTGCTACAGCACAAAAGAGTGGTCTTATTTTTATTGCTGACTTTGGCGCAATGCAGGTAACGACTTTTGGTGCTACAGCAGCCGGCAATGCAGCTCCTTTAGGTATAACCATTACAGAGGCTGCACCATGGGATGTTGATTATGATGAAACTAATGACCGCCTTTATGTAGCACTTACAAATGGTGATGTAGCCGTTTACGATAATTTTGTTAATAGTGAATTTGCCGCAATGCCAAGCCGCACAATTACCCCTGCCAATAATGATGGTACGCAAATATCTGTAAATATCCACGGTATTGTTTATGACCCAAGTACTAATAAACTTGTTTTGTCTGATGTAGGTAGTGCCTCAGATGCAACCGATGGATCGTTATTTGTAATCAATAATGCATCAACCGCAGAGGGTTTAGTAAGCGTTGCACGAAGTATTGCCGGCCCAGCAACAATGCTTGGTAACCCCGTTGATATTAGCCTTGAAGGTAGTGATTTGCGTGTAGCCGAAAAATCAAATGACGCTGTTCTTGTCTTTAGCAATATATTTTCAGGTGAAAGCGGCGATATTACTCCTGATTTAGTCACCTCAACGATTAAACCTGAGTCAATTACTAAACTGGGCATGCCAAATGAGAGGGCTGACATTTCAGATAGTGATACTGCTAATATGGGGCTTTTAGGGGTCGCTGTAAGCAGTAACCCAGGTACTGCAGGTGAAACAACTGGGCAAATTAGTCGATTAAGTTCACAACTTAATACTGAAATTGGCAATTATAACGCGAGTCAAACTATAGAAAGCACGACCTTCGACAAAGCGGGAAACAGTTATACAACGTTCGATAACAGTGCAACTTCTATTGGTGGTATTGTTATTTCAAATAAAGTAGCAATAAACCGAGATGGACAAACGTATAATACAAGCCAAGATAGTATTATTACTGGAGCGAACACAGGCCTTATATCTCCTAAAGGTCTTGATGTTGCTTCTGATAGCGGTATGATTTTAGTTGCAGAAAATAATGCAGATACGCCGAGCATTTCAATATTTTCAACGTGTACTACAGGGGATGCGTCCCCTTTGATGACACTTACTTTTGCAAACGGCGCTCGCCCTTGGGATGTTGATTACGATGCAAGCACTGACCGTGCTTTTGTAGCACTAACAAATGGAACCGTTGCTGTATTCGACGAAGTCAAAAGCAAGCTAATGGCTGGTAATACTAATATTGCCGTTGAAGATAGGCTTATAACACCTGCAAATGCTGGAGCCGCAATAGAAGCGCCAAGCAATATACATGGCATCGACTACGACTCGCTAAGCGGCTCGTTAATTCTCTCTGATGTTGGTAGCGCAGCAATTGCCGATGATGGCAAAATATACGTGTTGAATAACGTAGCAATGGCGTCGGGTTTGGTAAACATAAGCACCACTATTAGCGGTCCAAATACCCTACTGGGCAACCCTGTCGATATTATGTATACCGGGACAGATTTATACGTAGCTGAAAAATCAAATAATGTGGTTATGCGTTTTAACAATATTTTAAGCAGTGCCGGAGGCGACGTTAGCGCCGATGCAAGCACTGCATTTACAGCACCTGAGTCAGTGGCAATATTACCAGCTTGGCTTAATCAATAGAGTTAACCTCACCATACCTGATCAACAATGTTGGTCAGGTATTATCGCATCCACACTTTTATATCGGCTAAACCATTTCGCTGTAGCATACTCAGCTGCTGCTCTACATTAGAGTTTTGCTCAAATTCAAATGCATCTAGCTGCTCGTCAAAAGTAATATGGGCTACGCCATCACCACCGCGCTTTTTAACTTGATGAAGTGAAATATCAGCTAAATTAATAGAGGTTTCCCAACCAATTACCTGGCCACCGAGTAATGGTAATGGATAGAAAGACCACCCAATTGAGGCTGTTATATTTGTCATATTACCGTTAGGTAGTTGGAATGAATACTCTGCAATCGCTTTACAAAGTTCTGACGCGTAACTGTCTATTTTATTGCATTTAAAGTCACGTAATAGTAGTAAAAATTCATCACCACTCCAACGCGCTACATAATCAGAGCCTTGGGTACGCGAGTTTAGTAGAGCTGCCATTTGCTGCAAGCAGCTATCACCTGCAATTGGACCAAAGGCATCATTTATACGGCTAAAGTTATCAAAATTTATTATTACAAGCACCAGTGATTTACCCTGCGCCTGCAATGATTGCGAATTACGTTGAAAGTGTTCAATGTCTTTTGGTAGCTGATCAAACAAAAAGCGACGGCTACGCAAGCCTGTTAGCTCATCTGAGTGACTAACGAGCTTAAGCTGTGAATTAACTTGCCCTAATTTATCATTTGCTTGGCGCAGCTCTAAAGTCCGCTCTGTAATTAAACCTTCAAGCACTTTTTGTTTTCTGCGCTCTTGCGCCTTAAGCACCCAAAATACTAAATAAAGGAGTAAAATAAAGCCACTTGTGATCAGCAACCTAAAATAAATTGTTTCATCAAAACGCTCAGGCACAATAAAGCCATACTCTACATTTTGTGCCTTTGACCAATCTTCCCCTTGGCGTTTTGCTTCTAACTGAAACAGAAATGCCCCTGCAGGTAAGTTAGTATAAATAGCCTCACGACGAGTATTTGCATATCGCCAATCACTATCTAAGCCACTTAGTTTATATCTAAACTCAATACTATTTGGCGCGTAGTAATCGATAGCCGTATAAGTAAGCGTTATATCTCGTTCGTCGGTTTCAAGAGTTGGCTTATTACCCAACGCTGCTGTTGTGAGGCTTCGCTCAGGTGTGTTAATTGTTTCAATGGTCGGCTTTAACGACAGTACACCAAACAACTCTACGTTTTTAGGTATTTCTACAACACCCTGCAAGCTTGGATACCACATTGAGTTACCCATACTGACTACCGCATCATGACCCAATCCACTACAACATTGGTTTGCTTTGCCATCAAGCTGTCGGTCGAATGACGAAATCACCTCTTCTACTTTTAAGCTTTGAATATCTGTTTTAAACTGCCCTGCTGGCATTCTGTAAACCCCTTTCATGGTGCTTACCCAAACATTATTTAATTTTTCGTCGTATTCTAAGCTAAATATAGAACCATACGGCAAGCCATTTGCCGCATCAAGCTGTCGCCATTGACCCTGCGCGCTGCGGTAAAACAATCCATCATTAAGTGAACCAATTAAAATACCCACGCCATCAATATGCAAAACACTGGTGATATATGCACTTTCAAGCGAAGTTTGATCCCCTACTTTTTCAATACCACGGTCAGTAAAATAATAAGCGCCTTTACTCGTCCCAATAACACCAAAGTTTTCTTTGTCCAACACGTAAGTTATAAATTTACTGCCTAAAAACGCGTTGTAAGCAAAAGGAGTTAAACCTGCAAAATTAAGCCTATATAAACCTCGGCCTGTGCCTATCCAAAACCCGCCTTTACTTGAACGACTAATTGCAAACACAGGGTTATCACGCAGTGCACGCCCGGGTACAGTAAACAGTGTGTCGTTCTCGTAAACGAATAAACCTCGCCCTGTGGCAATGTATAAGCGGTCGCCATCAAACTGCAAATCATGTACTGAAGCACGGCCATATTGGCTGCTTGGAATTAAATTAATATAACTTTTATTTAAATCAAAATAACCAACACCACTTTTATTGGCCACCCATAACTTGCCATCGGGCGCTTGGCTAAGCGCCATAACAGCTTCGGTCATTTTTGAAACCGCCGCGTGTCTTTCGACCCGCCCTTCGTGAGCAAGCCATAGGCCTTCACTAAAACTGGCTAACCAAATATTATTTTTATCATCTCTAAAAATATCAGCAAACCAAATACTTTGATCTAACTGGCTAGGCTCTACCCATTGCCATTGACTCGCTTTATCTCTAAACAATAAACGCCCGTATGTAGAAATCCATAAGCCGCCATCGCTGTCACTCATAAATTTGTATACTGCAGAATTGTTCGCATTAGGTAATGGGAAAGGCCTTAGCTCATCGTCTAAATCTAAAAAATAAGCGCCAAGCTCTGATGCTAAATATAAATTACCATTTAAAAAAGCAAGATCATGAACAATAGTTTGAGCTAAACGCTCGGGCAAAGAAATTTTTGCAGTCAGCTCTAAACGCAGCTTAGCAAAATCAGAGGAGTTTTTAGTTAAGCGTAATAAGTGACGATCATTAACAAGCCAAATGCCTTCCGGCGAAAGTGCCATTTGGCTCACTGAGCCCACTATTTGAGTTATAACGGTTGCATTTGCTGTAGACAAAGTCCCACTGTATTGACCACGTAAATTAACTTGGCCACGGTCAACATAATATAACCCATTGGCGGCAATCCACGTGCCCCCTTTAGAATCTTCTAAAATATCTCTAACAGGGCCTTTAATATTAAATGCTTGTGCTGAAAAAGTAGCTGGGTTTATTACAACTAACCCACTTTTGGTACCCACCCACAGCAATCCGTTCGAATCGATTAAAAGCTTATTAATGCCATTACTCGGTAAAAAAGAACTATTTTGGGTGTTGTAGTTTGTGAACGTATTACCATCGAAGCGGCTTAACCCAAACTGCGTTCCAAGCCATATGTAGCCTTGCTGATCTTGCACTACGCTTTTTAGCGATTGCGATGGCAAACCATCTTTAATATTCCATTGTTTAACGACATAGTCCGTAATCGAAGCCCCACTTGGCATTGCGCACAACATAAGTACACACACCAGTAAAAATCGCATCATACGCTGCCACCTAGTTAAACTAATTAAATATAAACATTAAAACGGTAGTAAACCTGCTTTTATTAATGCTTGCAAACAAATCAATGAAAAAATACCCGCTAGCACGTCATCTGCCATAATACCAAAACCACCATGCACGCGCTTATCAAGCATTCGAATAGGGCCCGGTTTTGCTATATCAAAAAAGCGGAATAGTAAAAAGCCAACTAATAAAGTTTGCCAATTCAATGCTGCACCTATCATGGTGATGTAGTAGCCAGCGACTTCATCCCATACAATAGCGGGATGATCATGCACACCCAAATCGTCGGCTGTTTTACCACATGCCCATATACCAAACACACTGATCACAACAGCAAACACTATTTGCAACCATATTGGATAATGCATAGTTATAAATATAAATGGCAACGCAGCAAACGTACCAAATGTGCCTGGTGCTTTAGGGGCAAGACCAGTACCAAACCCTAATCCAAAAAACTGGTGCGGGCGTTTTAAATTAAATAATCGGTTTTTATTCAAACCTGCTCCTTTGTAAAATGTTCAAAGCCATGCTGCTCAAAGCTAAACATTTCACCATTGTGTAAAAGCTCAATCTTACCGTCTCCACTTTTTATTTGCCCAATGCAAGTAATATCAACACCATACTGGTTTAACTTTAAATCAAGCATACCTTTGTTGTTATCTGGAACAGTAAAAATTAATTCGTAGTCATCGCCGTAACCCAAAATAAACGGTAACTGCTTATTAAAATCAAGGCTTGCTTTCATTGCCTCTGAGGTAGGGATACTTTCAATATTTATTTCTGCATTAACTTGCGACATTTCAAGAATATGTGTTAAATCAGCAAGTAAGCCATCTGATACATCAATCGCTGATGTTGCTAGTCCTCTAAGCACTTGCCCAGCAGCCACTCGCGGGGTTGGGTAATCAAAACGCTTATTCAGGTACTCTAAATGTGTTGGGGTTATATTAAAGTCTTGCTTACGGGATTCAATAGCAAGCCCAGCATCCCCTAAAGGACCTGTAACATAGATCCAATCACCTACCTTTGCACCACTTCTTCGTAACGCCTTACCTTCAGGCACGGTACCTTTTGCACAAATAGTAATGGTAAGTGGTCCCTGCGTGGTATCACCCCCAATAATTTGTACATTAAAGTATTCTGCAATTTCATGCATGCCTTCAGTAAACTCTGCAATCCACTGTGAATCTATAGTTGGTAATGTTAATGCAACAGATACCCACGTAGGCTCTGCCCCCATTGCGGCTAAATCACTGAGGTTTACAGCGAGTGCCCTATGCCCTAAAGCGCGAGGAGAAATATCTTCAAAAAAGTGCACGCCCTCTACTAACGTATCAGTTGTGACTGCAAGTTGGCAGTTTTGTGGAACAGTGACAAGCGCGCAATCATCACCTATGCCTAGGTTAACATCACGACGAGAAATACCGCGACCTTTAAAGTAGCGGTTAATTAATTCAAATTCCTTCATACACAAAAAAGCCGACCTATGCCGGCTCTCCTTTTAACGGTTATATAAAGTAATCTTCTGATTATTTAACCAGAGAAAGTACTACTACTTGCGTAAATGCTTTACCGCTTTATCAAGTACACCGTTTACAAATTTATGGCTGTCTTCTGCGCCAAATATTTTGGCCAGCTCAATACCTTCGTTGATAGCAACTTTATAAGGTACATCTTCACGAAACTTAAGTTCGTAGCTGCTTAAACGTAAAATTGCTCGCTCAACCATATCTAAGTCATCAAACGGACGTGTTAAATGAGGTGATACCGCTTCATCAAGTTGCTTATAATTAACAGCCACACCTGAGGCTAAATCTTTAAAGTATTCAACATCAATTTTGGTAACGTCGTTCTCGATCAACATTTGTTGTTCGATATCGGCAATTGCATTGCCGCTTAATTGCCAAGAATAAACGGCTTGAAGTGCTAAGATACGTGCTTTACGTCTTGCTGCTGGTTTCACAAAAATTCCTTAAACTTAAATTTTATCTAACACATTAACCATTTCAAGCGCACCTAAAGCAGCTTCGCCGCCTTTATTACCCATTTTGGTGCCTGCACGCTCAATAGCTTGCTCGATGCTTTCAGTAGTTAATACGCCAAATGCAACCGGTATATCATACTCTAGTGATACTTGCGCAAGACCTTTGTTTGATTCGCCAGCAACTAGGTCAAAGTGTGGTGTACCACCTCTGATCACTACGCCTAAAGCGATGATTGCATCATACTCTTTTTTTGCCGCAACGCGTTTTGCCGCTAAAGGTAATTCAACTGCACCCGGTACATAAATAACAGTAATATCGTCATCAGATACACCACCAGTACGTTTTAGCTCATCAACAGCGCCTTCAAGCAGGCTACTACCAATAAAGTCATTAAAACGAGAGATGACAATGGCAAATTTTTTGCCCGGAGCGTACTTATTACCTTCAATAATTTTCATTCGATAACCCTAAAAATAAGTTCAAGCGGTTGCGATTGCGCAAAAATTGCTGCGCATCATACCATAATAATAATGAAATAGCCTAGTTTAAGCGTTTGCCTATTGTGGCTCAATGTAATCAACAACTTCTAAGTGAAACCCCGAAAGTGCATGGTATTTTTTTGGCCTGCTCATTAAGCGCATTTGCTCTATACCTAAGTCTGCAAGAATTTGTGAGCCTACACCAACGGTACGAGATGTTCCTTGAAATTTACGCGGTGTAACATTTTCACCCGCGTCTGCAGCTGCAAATGCTTTTACTGTTGCTTCAAGCTCTTCAGTACTTTCCTGCTTACCCAAAATAACGAGCACACCCTCGTTTTTAGCAATGTATGCCATTGCATCAGATAAGCCCCAGCTTCTATCCGCACTTCGATCAGAAAGTAAGATATCGTTAAACGTACTTTGCAAATGCACACGTACCAACGTTGGTTCTTGCGCTTTAATTTCACCTTTGAGTAGTACGTAATGTAACTGACCGTCGATCGTATCTTTATAAGTTACTAAATCAAACTCACCATGCTCTGTCGGTAACTTACACTTAGCTACTTTTTCAATTGTGGTTTCGTTTAAATTACGGTATTCAATTAAATCAGCAATAGTGCCTATTTTTATATCGTGCTCTTTGGCAAAAATTTCTAAATCAGGGCGACGCGCCATAGTGCCATCTGCATTTAAAATTTCAACAATAACAGAAGACGCTTCAAGGCCCGCTAATCGCGCTAAATCACACCCTGCTTCTGTATGACCTGCGCGTGTTAACACCCCGCCTGGCTGCGCCATAATTGGGAAAATATGACCCGGCTGTACTATATCGCCAGGGACAGCACCTTTAGCAATTGCAGCTTGTACTGTGCGTGCCCTATCTGCTGCAGATATACCTGTAGTTACGCCTTTTGACGCTTCTATCGACATTGTAAAGTTAGTTGAAAACGCAGCACCGTTATTTTTAACCATTAGAGGCAAATCAAGTTGTTCACAACGCTCTTGTGTCATCGTTAAACAAATTAAACCGCGGCCATGAGTGGCCATAAAATTAATTGCCTCTGCACTGATATGCTCGGCAGCAATAATTAAATCACCTTCATTCTCTCTGTCTTCGTCGTCCATTAAAATGACCATTTTACCGGCTTTAATGTCGTCTATAATTTCTTGTGCGCTGTGTAAATTCATAAATTCGCTCGTGTAAGTTGTCAGTTTCGTTATTTAATAAAGCCCGCTTTTGCGAGTAAGCTCATTGATATGTCTGCGCCGGTTGGCTGCTCAGCGCCTTTAATAAGACGCTCTAAATAACGTGCAATTTGATCGACCTCTAAATTAACTTGGGTGCCGACTTTAAAGTCGGCAATCGTTGTTTGACCACTGGTGTGCGGCACAATTGTTAATTTAAATTTATTACCCTCTACAGCGTTAACTGTCAGGCTTATACCATCAATACATACCGATCCTTTGTAAGGTATGTATTTCATTAAACTTTCATCGGTTGTAAGCCAATATTCAGTCGCTCTCGCATTTGGTGTAATTGCAGCAATGGTTGCAATACCATCAACATGACCAGACACTAAATGCCCACCTAAACGCGAAACCGGTTGCATGGCTTTTTCAAGGTTAACCGTTTGCCCTATTGAATAATGCGCAAAACCAGTTAAATGAATTGTTTCGTTAGATAAATCAGCACTAAAGCCATCAATATGTTTATCAACTACGGTTAAACATACACCATTTGTTGCAATACTATCGCCCAGCTTCACGTCACTCATATCAAGGTCGGCGCTTTGAATGCGAATGGCTAAGTCGCCTTGTTTTTTTTGTAATAAAGCAATTTTGCCTGTGGCTTCTATTATCCCAGTAAACATAGCGCTACTCTTCTTTGTTAAGTGATTTTAGTGAGTGCTTTTTTAACGCATTGATACGCAAATCGTCACCAACACGCACACACTCATTAAAGGATAAATCGATAGTATCTTGCATACTCGTCAATTCAGGGAAGTTTACTAAACTTTTAGCATCATAGCCCATCAGTTTTGGTGCGATATAAAAAACATACTCGTCAATTAAATCAAGCTCGGTCATTTTCCCCGCAAGGGTTGCCCCAGCCTCAAGCCATATATTATTAAATTGATGCTTAGCGAGTGTTTGTAATACATCGGTTAAATCAACCTTACCCTGTTGCTCACGCACCGCTATGTGCTTAACAAAATGCGGCCACAGAGTCGATTTATCAACCTCGGTGGTAAAAATTATTACTGGGTGCGCTATTTTAAATAGCGCAAGGTTGGGTGTTAACCTATTTTGCGAGTCTATTATAACACGCACTGGCTGGCGAAGCGGTAAGTTGGTCGGTAATGAATACGGTAATTCGCTTTGCCGAACATTGAGTTTTGCATCATCAACAAGAACCGTATCGGCCCCCGTTAAAATGGCACAGCTTTGAGCGCGGTATAGCTGCACATCTTTTCGTGCAGCAGGACCTGTGATCCACTTACTTTTTCCATTTTTTAGCGCTGTTTTACCGTCTATACTGGCTGCTAATTTGCAGGTTACGTAAGGAAGCCCTTGCTCCATTCGCTTAAAAAAACCAAGATTTAATGCGCGAGCCTGTTGTTCAAGCAATCCATAAGCGACTTCTATTCCAGCATCGCTCAGTATTTTAAGGCCTTTGCCTGCCACTTCTGGGTTGGTATCAACCATGGCAGCAATCACCTTTTTAATACCCGCAGCCTTGAGCCCTTCTGCACAGGGCGGCGTGCGCCCATAATGACTACAAGGTTCAAGTGTTACATAGGCGGTTGCACCCTTTGCTTTTTCACCGGCCACAGCAAGGGCATTTACCTCGGCATGCCCTTGCCCTGCTAATTGATGAAACCCTTCACCAATTATTTGATTATCTTTTACAAGTACACAGCCAACATTAGGATTAGGCGTTGTGGTAAATCGTCCTTTTTTAGCAAGCTCAATAGCACGCGCCATATATAGTTTATCATGCTCAGTAAATACGACTTGGCTGCTCACAATTATTCCCCTAAACGGGCAATTTCTTCGCCAAACTCGCGTATATCTTCGAACGAGCGATACACAGACGCAAACCTTACATAAGCTACTTTATCAAGTTTTTTAAGCGCCTCCATAATACATTCTCCCACCAAATGGCTCGAAATTTCTCGCTCACCCGTTGCACGTAATTGTGATTTAATTATATTTACCACTTCATCAACTTGCTCTGTGCTAACAGGGCGCTTTTCAAGTGCACGATTTAAGCCATTAAGTAACTTATCTTCATTAAAGGGTTCTCGGCTTCCGTCTTGTTTAACAACACGGGGCATAACCAGCTCAGCCCCTTCAAACGTCGTAAAACGTTCGTGGCAATCGTTACATTCTCGACGACGGCGAACTTGATGACCACCGCCAACAAGGCGCGAATCTATAACTTTGGTGTCTTTTGCTGTACAAAATGGGCAATGCATAAATCAAGGTATCCGTTTTAAAAACAAAAAAGCCGCTAAAAAGCGGCTTTTATAATAACATGTTTACTTATGTGATCTAAATTACCGTTTTACTTTGTTAAGCGTAAACAGGTAGTTTTGCACAAATAGCTTTCACTTTTTCTTTTACTTGTGCTTGTACAGATTCATCAGCAATATTGTCTAGTACATCACAGATCCAGCCAGCAAGCTCTTTAGATTCTGCCTCTTTAAAACCACGACGTGTGATTGCAGGAGAACCAATACGCAAGCCAGAGGTTACAAAAGGAGAACGCGGATCATTAGGTACTGAGTTTTTGTTAACCGTAATATTCGCATTGCCAAGCGCTGCATCAGCATCTTTACCAGTGATATCTTTATCGATTAAATCAAGTAAAAATAGGTGATTGTCTGTTTTACCAGAAACAACTTTATAGCCGCGCTCTTGTAGCACGCTAACCATTGCTTGCGCATTTTTAACAACTTGTGTTTGGTATTCTTTAAATTCTGGTTGAAGAGCTTCTTTAAATGCCACTGCTTTTGCAGCAATAACGTGACATAAAGGACCACCTTGGCCACCAGGGAATACTGCACTGTTAAGCTTTTTGTAGATTGCTTCGTCGCCACATGCAGAAATAATTAAACCACCACGAGGGCCCGCTAATGTTTTATGCGTTGTTGTAGTAACAACATGTGCATATGGTACAGGGCTTGGGTAAACACCCGCCGCAATTAAACCTGCAACATGCGCCATATCAACAAATAAATAAGCATCTACTTTGTCTGCAATTTCACGGAACTTAGCCCAATCAACAATGCCTGAATAAGCAGAAAAACCTGCAATAATCATTTTTGGTTTGTGCTCTAGTGCTAACGCTTCAACTTGTGCGTAATCAATTTCACCCGTTTCTTCATTTAGGCCGTACTGAATTGCATTGTACGTTTTACCTGAAAAGTTAACGTGTGAACCATGAGTTAGATGGCCACCATGCGCTAGGCTCATGCCTAAAACAGTGTCTAGCGGGCTTAATAATGCTTGAAAAACAGCTGCGTTTGCTTGAGAGCCAGCATGCGGCTGAACGTTTGCGTAATCAGTACCAAATAATTCGTTTGCACGGTCAATCGCTAATTGCTCGACCACGTCTACATGCTCACAGCCACCGTAGTAACGCTTACCAGGATAACCTTCCGCATATTTGTTAGTAAGTTGAGAACCCTGTGCTTCAAGTACGCGTGGGCTACAGTAGTTTTCAGATGCAATTAACTCAATGTGCTCTTCTTGACGTGATGTTTCTTTACTCATCGCGTCAAATAACTCTGGATCAAAGTCCGAAATATTCATGCTACGTTCTAACATTGGGGGCTCCTGGGCAACGTGTATGGTATTTTTTAGAGGCTATATTGTACGCTTAAAACCGCGCTTTGCCTACGTTCTTAAGTTGAGGATATTTAATCAGGGATTGAAACTATTTCACAGTCCTTTTAAGATGATATTTTTAAATAACTTACATAACTATTTTAAATGTTTTTCATTTATTACATTTAATTAGTTAATTGACAACGCTGTTTCACGGTTTAGAACAGACAAAAAAAGCGGCCTAAGCCGCTTTAACTTTTGCTTTTTATTTAACCTAACTTAGCCAGTATTTCTGTGCGTAACGCGTCATAATCGGCGTTTATATCGCTTGCTAGGCATGGTTTAGCCAATGCGTCACTTAGTGGTTTTGGCATATTAAGCTCGATATTTAATATATCTTCCACGCTTTCTTTAAATTTAGCCGGATGTGCAGTTGCTAAAAAGATACCCGCAGCACCTGGTGCTCGGTTATTAACTAAACCTTGGTATGCAATTGCTGTATGTGGCTCTGCAACATACCCTGTTTGATGAATATTTTTCATCACTGTTTGAGTGTTTTGTTCGTCAACACTAATTGAATAAAAGTTGTCGTAACTAAACCAGTTGTTATCCAACATAGTTTGCACTCGTGGCCAGTTGTTAGGCTTACTTACGTCCATCGCATTTGAAAGCGATTCAAGCGTTGTATTTGGTGCCCAGTTTTTGTCTAGCATAAAACGTGGAACTGTATCATTCTGGTTAGTAGTTGCACTTAGCTTTCCTACTGGTAACCCTATTACAGCACCAATCATGGCGGCGCATACATTACCAAAGTTACCACTTGGTACAGAAATATGTGCTGTTGCACGCTTTTCTTTTGGCAGTTGCGCAATTGCTTCAAAGTAATAACACACTTGCGCTACTAATCGACTTATGTTGATTGAGTTAGCAGAATTAAGGCCAAGTGTTGATTTTACCTCGTCATCTAAAAACGATTTTTTAACAAGCTCTTGGCAATCATCGAAACTACCATCAACTGCGTAACAATGAATATTACCGCCTAAAGTAGTGAATAGCTTTTGTTGAGCCAGCGAAATTTTGCCTTTAGGATAAAGAATAACCACATCGATATTTGGCTTATTATAAAATGCATGCGCTACTGCTGCACCTGTATCACCTGATGTTGCGGTTAAAATTGTAACCTTCTCGCCTTGGTTAAACTGCGCTAAACATTCAGCCATAAAGCGCCCACCAAAATCTTTAAAGGCAAGCGTAGGGCCATGAAACAGCTCCAAACAATAGATATTTTCCTCTACCTCGACTAACTTAACTGGAAAGTTGAACGCATTTTTAACCATGGCGGCAACGGTGTCACTTGGCAACTCATCACCAATTAAATGCGATAATATTTTGCCGCTACGCGTAACAAAATCCATATCAAGCAGTGCATCAACATCAGTCAATGGCGCTAAAGATTCAGGAAAAAATACACCTTGGTTACGCCCGAGTCCTGTTTTTACTGCTTCAACAAACGACACTTTTTGTGAGTTATCTTTTAAATTATGTAATTGCATGACTTCTTTTCCTATAAAACATTTAATTGACGCGTGCCGTCGTTATCTAACTTACAAATATGGCAAAAGCCTTGCTCATTTATATAATTATCTTTTAGCCATTTGGCGCATTGCTCAGCCGCTTCCAGTGTTTTACATACAGTAAATAACGTAGGGCCTGCACCTGAAATACTCACTATTTCAGCACCCAGTGCGGGTAAACTTGCTTTGGCCTCACTAAAGCCAGTAATAAGTGGCGCTCGATATGGCTCTGCTATTTCATCTTTCATAATGCTTAATGCATCGTCAAAACGTGCTGTTAGTAACAAGCTACTAAAGGCCGATAAACGCTGCGCAAACTCAATGCTTGCATGCATACTAAGCTCTTTAGGTAATACAGAGCGCGCTTTTGCCGTATTAAGCGAAAAGCCTGGAAACGCCGCGACATAATACCAATTTTCATCAACCGGAAGTTCTATCGATTTATTAGGAATTAAATCGCCAGTTAGCTGCAAGCCGCCTAAATAACATGGTGTGATGTTGTCGTAATGGCGCCCGCCACTTACAACGGCTTCAAAATCTGCCATCAACTCAATTAACTCAACTTGGTTCAACTGTGTTTTTGCAAATTTATCAAGCGCTGCAAATGTAGCAACAACCGAACAAGCACTTGATCCTAACCCTGAGCCAATTGGCAGGTTTTTTTTAAGTTCAAGCTTTACTGAAGGCATATCTGGAGCAACGTGCGCTCTGAAATGCACTAAGCACTGATATGCTAAATTCTCTTTCGCATCAATCGGTAATTTATGAGCATACTCGCCAGAACAGACAAACTCATCATTAGTCGCGGCACTTACAACCGCTACGTCACCCAATAAACTGCCATCAATTGGCGAAAGCGCGGCACCCAATGCATCAAATCCAACTGCAAAATTACCAATAGACGCAGGTGCATATACTTCAATCATTTTTCACTCCTAGCGCGATAAGGTTTTTAAAACATCTGCAAATACACCTGCAGCAGTTACTTCAGAACCCGCACCGTAACCACGAATAACAAATGGGCGTGGTTGGTAGTATTGGCTTAAAATAGCCAGTGCATTTTCACCATCACGAATAACATTAAGCGCATGTGATGAATCTACTGCTTCAATACCTACTTTACAGTGCCCTTCTTTAATTGTTCCAACGTAACGCAATACTTTTCCTTCACTTGCTGCCTGCTCTATACGGGTATTAAAGTCAGCATCTAAGCTTGGCAGTTTTGCCATAAACTCATCAATACTGTCTCCTTCGGCAAATCCTTGTGGTAATACCGACTCAACTTCAATATCGCTTAGCTCTAGTTTCATACCTGCTTCTCGCGCAATAATGAGAAGTTTACGCGCAACATCCGTTCCTGATAAATCGTCTCGAGGGTCTGGCTCTGTGAAACCACTTTCTTTTGCTTTTATGGTTGCCTCTGACAATGACAAACCATTTTGAAGTGCACCAAACATGTAAGATAACGAACCAGATAAAATACCGCTAAATTCAAGTAGCTCATCACCCGCGCCAAATAACGACTGTAAATTGTCGATGACTGGGAGCCCCGCACCTACGTTGGTTTCATATAAAAATTTGCGATTGTTTTTTTGCGTTGCTGCTATTAAATCTTGATAGTAAGTGTACGAGCTAGTTGTTGCTTTTTTGTTGGCTGCGACAACATGAAAACCGGCATTTAAAAAGTCAACATATTGCGCCGCCAGTGCATCAGACGATGTGCAATCAACCAGCACAGGATTAACTAAGTGGTTTTGCTTAACAAATTGCTCAACGAGTTTTAAGTCAAACGCCTGCTCTGATGCAGCTAATTTTTGTTGCCAATCACTAAACGCAATCCCTTCACTATCAAGGTGTAGCTGACGCGAGTTTGCAACGCCATACAAGTTAAGCTTTATATTGCGCTTTTCAAGCCATGCTTGTTGGCGCTCTAATTGAGATATAAGCTCTTGCCCTACTAAACCACACCCAAGTAAAAACACATCGATTGATGGCACATGTGTGAAAAAGTTCTCATGGCATATTTTTACTGCGTCGTTACATAACTCTCCATCAATTACAGCTGAGATAGCGCTTTCGGTAGAATCTTGTGCAATTGCCACTATATTTACTTGTGCTTGGCAAAGCGATGCAAAAAACTTAGCCGCTAAACCGCGGTGCGCGCGCATGTTATCGCCTACAAGCGTTACTATGGCTAAATTACGCTGTACTTGTACAGGTTCAATCAAACCTGCTTGTGATTCAAGCTCAAACGCAGTTTGTAATGCTGTTAATGCAAGGGTTAAATCGCTTTCATGTACACAAAAGCTAATGCTAAATTCACACGACGATTGTGTGATTAACACAATCGACACGTTGTCATGAGCCAGCGCATTGAATACTTTTGAGGCCATGCCCACTTTGCCTTTCATGCCTGGGCCCGAGACCGTTAGCATAGCAAGATCTTGCAGACTTGAAATTGCTTTTACCGGTTCTTCTGACGAATAATCATTACCGATTAGTGACCCTTGCGCGTCAGGGTTGTGCGTATTTTTTATTTCACAAGGAACGCCGGCTTTAGCGCACGGCAAAATAGTTTTTGGATGAAGAACTTTGGCACCAAAGTAAGAAAGCTCCATTGCTTCTTTGTAAGACAAAAAATCGACTTTAGTGGCTTTTTTGATATAACGAGGGTCTGCACTGTAAACACCATCAACATCAGTCCAAATTTGGCAAACATCTGCCTCTAAACAAGCCGCAGCGATGGCTGCAGAGTAATCAGAGCCATTTCGGCCAAGGGTAGTCAGCTCGCCTTTATCATTGCTTGCTGTAAAACCTGGCATAATATAAATCGTGGCTGGGCTTTCTTTTAACACAGCTTGGAAACGCGCTTTGCTTGTTACTAAATCAACCTCTGCATCTATGTAGCCACCTGTTGATGCAACACAGCTAGTCGCTTCTAAATACACTGCTTGATGTGAGCTTAATAATCGCTGCATAAGCGATACACTAACACGCTCGCCAAAACTAATAATATAAGCGCGCACCTGTTCAGGGCAGCACTTAATTAATGACACACCATTAAGCTTATTTTTTAGCGCGTCAAAATCTGGCCAACTTTCAATTGCGCCATACTTTTTTTCTACGGCTGATTTCAACTCATCACAACGTCCAGTTAACGCCTCCCATAAAGGGCCAAAGTCATGGCCTTGCTCTGCAGCACTTGCCAGTGAAACCAATGAATCAGTCATCCCACCGGGCGCAGATAAGACTAATAGCATTTCATCTTTTAATTGTGCTTTAACTAATTGAGCTACCTGCTCAAGACAAGCAAAGTCGGCAAGTGATGACCCACCAAATTTTAAAACGCGCATTGTTTATGTTCCTCATTCCATAAAACGAAAAAAGGCCTGTGTTCTAAGTGAACACAGGCCTTTAAATTTGTTGCACCGACCTATGCCACTATCCAGAAAGAATGGTGGTTGTAATAATAATGGTCAGTACGCGATTAAATGTTTTCATGGAGTAAGACTGCACTAACAAAGGCTATGCTGTCAAGCGCAAATTAAAAGATAAAACAGCCTTTTTTAACATAAAAAAACCTAGTGAATGCCAAATTTATGCAAAATACCATTCATTCGTGTTTTATCTATTGGTTTGTTTATAAAATCGATAGCGCCTAATTTAGCCACTCGCAACTTCATTTTCTCTTGTATATCAGCAGAAATAACAAGTACAAAACACTCAACCTTGTTTGCTTTTATGTATTCAAGAACGCCAACGCCGTCAACTTCAGGCATGGTTAAATCTAGGCATAACAAATCAAAACGGTTCGTTTTTAGTAGTTCAATCGCTTGTGCGCCATTTGTAGCTTGCTGAATATCGGCATCTATACATTGTTGCAAACATCTGATTACTTGTTTTCGTGCAACTGTTGAGTCATCACACACTAAAATAGAAAAATTCATATTATAAAACTACTAAATAAGCATAATTAATGTCGTTAAGGACAACGGTCGGTAGCAAGGTCGTATTTTTGTACAATGGTACCTATATTTACTACAAAATACCTGTGCTTTTTATCCACATTTTGTAACAATCTATTATTGAATAAACTTAACAAGCCAAAAGGGATAGTTTACTATTGCGAAAATGCATAAAAAACAAACAACAATTAGTTTATCAATAATATACAAACACTCCGATATAGGTAGTGTGTAATAAACAAAAACAAAAATCAGCCTTTATTTGTCATAAAATAAATCATTTATTATTTGTTTTTAAGCATTTATTGACTAGATTTTAAATAGTAGTGCAAATACTTAATTAAAGTTCAAGGAATTATTGATACCCCATGCTACAAAAAAGCCTTTCTAAAAGATTACTGACCAGTGTGTTATCGGTCTATTTTTTGCTTACCTTTGTAGTGACATGCGGGCAGGTACTTGCCGAGTACATAAATACTAAAGATTACATTAAAGATGAACTTGCCACTTTGCAAAAAACCTTTAGCCGCAGTTTAACACGAGCAATTTGGGAGCTTAATACAAAGCAAACAATAACGACCGCAGAGGGCCTGCTAGCTATTCCTATGATTGAGGGAATTATTGTGCGTGATGATAGTGGCGAGGTTATTTCACAACTTGGCCGCTCTTTAGATATCCATAAGCTCTACAGCCAGCAACTTGTTCAAGAAGAAGCCATGTTGGAAGACTCAAAATCAGGGTTATTTGGCTATACCTTCCCACTCATTTTTGAATTTTCAGGACGGGCTACGCAAGTAGGTGATGTAACGTTATTCTCCAGCAGAGAAGTGGTACTGAGTAGAATAATGGTATCAATCTACTTTTTGATTGGTAATGCCATGATTAAAACAACATTTTTAATTATTTTATTCTTAATGGCGTTTAGAAAATTACTCACCGACCCACTTTATCAACTCACCGAACAAATCGAAAACCTACAACTCGATGAGCTAGAAGGGCAACACATCGAAATTGAGACCGAAGAGCACAATGAACTTAAAGTAATGGAGCAATCTTTTAATAACCTAATCGATAAGGTTGTTCAGTACAGAAAAGAGCTCGAGCGAACTCAAAGCAAATTAATTGTGAGCAACGAAAAATTAGACCAACATAATATTCAGCTAGAGCAAGATGTTGCCCGTAAAACGTCTAATTTAAGTCAAGCAATGATGGAATTACAACAGCAAAAATATGAATTAGAAAAACAAAAAATAGTCCTTACCGATGAAATAGACTTGCGCCGAAGCACCGAGCAAGAGTTGCTCACCAAACAAACAGAATCGCAACGTTACATTGACGAGCTAAAACTTGCTCAAGAACGACTTGTTGGTACAGAAAAAATGGCCGCTTTAGGAGGGTTAGTTGCGGGGATCACCCACGACATAAATACCCCCATCGGCATTGGTGTAACCGCGGTATCATTTTTAGAAGAGCGCTTAAATAAGCTTGAAAGTGCCTATGCTGAAAAAACACTTTCCCCTAAAGCATTAGAAGAATTCATTAACGAAGCTAAGCAAAGCACAAGCTTGCTTACAACAAATTTAGATAGAGCCTCAGACCTCATTGCAAGTTTTAAGCAAATTGCTGTAGACCAAGCCAGTGAGGCTGTGCGTACCATAAACTTTAAAGATTATGTAAATGAAGTAATACGCTCGCTTCACCCTAAATTAAAAAAAACATCGCACACTATCAATCTGCAATGCCCCGATGACCTAGTATTAAATTTGCCAGCCGGCGCCATAAGCCAAATATTTACCAATCTCATAGTTAATTCACTTATTCATGGTTTTGAAGGTAAAACCAATGGTGTAATGGATATTACTATTACCAGTGACGAAAAAAACTTAACCATTGACTACAAAGACAATGGTAATGGAGTACAACCAGATCAACTTGAAAAACTGTTTAACCCGTTTTTCACCACCAAACGCGATGAAGGTGGAAGTGGTTTGGGCACTCACATAATGTTTAATTTAGTTAAGCAAACTTTAAGCGGCTCAATTGAGGCAACAAGTGAACCTGGTGAAGGGTTGCATTACTTTATTCAGTTTCCTAAAAATATGGCTAAACCACTTTCTATATTCAATTAAAGTTAATTTAAATAGTCGTTAATCAGTCATTTCGAGGAACGATTTTTATTGCTATGATTGAGCAAATTTTTCAGATGGATTATCTCCCCTATGTGGTTTAGTAACCTTATTTGTTACCGCTTTAAACAAGATGTTTCGTACACACAAGAAGACTTTGATAAAGCTCTAGAACAAGACCTATTTCGCCCTTGTACAGGCCAAGAGCTCTCTACCTTTGGCTGGACTAAAGCATTTGGAAAGCATAGCGAAGCACTTTCTCACTTCTCTCAAAAGAGTATATTAGTATGTGCTAAACGCGAAGAAAAAGTATTACCGGCTTCTGTAATAAATGAATTAGTTGCCGAAAAAGTTGACCAAATCGAAGCTGAAGAAAATCGTCCAGTTAAAAAGAAAGAAAAAGACGAATTAAAAGAAAATATTCTTCATACCTTACTTCCTCAAGCATTTAAAAAGTCGAGCCTACAGTTTGCATTTATTGACCAAGAAAATGGGTGGGTTGTAGTAAATAGTGCAAGCTTTAATAAAGCTGAAGAGCTTTTAGCACTATTACGCAAATCATTAGGTACACTCCCTGTCGTGCCTGCATTTGCAAATTATGACCTTGATGTATTTTTAACTGATTGGCTAACTAACTTTACCACACCAGAAGGCTTTGCAATTGGCTCTGACGCTGAACTTGAAGAAGCTGATGACAGTGGCGCGCAAGTTAAATTAAAAGGCCATGATCTGTCGTGTGATGAAGTTAAATCACACCTTGAAAGTGGTAAACGCGTTACTAAACTAGCCCTCGATTGGCAAGAGCGTGTTAAATTCATGTTGCAAAATGATGGTTCAATCAAACGTTTGAGTTATTCAGATACATTAAAAGAAGAAAACGCTGACATACCTAAAGAAGATATGGCAGTAAAACTTGATGCCGATTTTATTTTAGCATCTGAAGAAATTAAACAATTGCTAGAAGAGCTAACCCAAGGTTTAGGCGATGCTGACGATTTAGTTACCCCCTAAGCACGCGTTAAATAGTAATAAAAAAGCACGATATTTAATCGTGCTTTTTTATTACGCTAAATTTAAGGCTTAATTAGCTAAACATGTCTTTTACGTCTACAAGCATTTCATTGTATTCATCGCTTGAGAACAACTGCATAGATGAAATAACACCTTTATCAATATAAGTTTGTAGAGCTGCTGATTTATCAGATACCTGTAAAGTCCCCTCTAAAAGAGCCCCAATTCGAATAAAATCTACATAACTTATTTGTTCTGGTTTATAGCTTGGGTCAGCCCAACTTAATGCCACATTTGAAAACTCAACAGGGAATTCCCACGCATCCATGATTGATGACCCAATTTTGCCACTTAGCTTTTGAATAGCATGTGCTAAAAAGCTAGGATTTGCAAACACCTCAGGGTGGCGCTCAGCTTCAGTTAATATAGGTAATACACCAATGTTATAAACTAAAGCCGCTAACGTAATTGAATCTCGATTTAACGACGTACGTTTATTATTTTGTAAGTAAAACTCCATTAACGTAATTGAATGACTCGCCACCGTTAATGTTTTTTGCCACGCTTTACCCATATAGCCTTTGATAAGATCATTGTTAGAAACAAATAATTGTTCCATAGCCATTGCTGTCGCTATGTTTTTAATTTGACGCAACCCAATGCGGGTAACTGCTTGATGTAAGGTAGATACCTTAACCGCACGTCCCATAATTGCACTATTAGCTACTTTAATCATACGAGCAGATAACGAAGGATCTTGTGAAATAACCTCCGACATTTGCATTAAATTAACTTCAGGGTTGTCTGCAGCTTGGCGAACTTTAACCGCAACTTCAGGTAATGTAGGTAATACAAGTGTATCGTTATTTATTCTATCAACTAATATTGTTAATAATGCATTCTCTGTAGACATAAAGCAGTCATCCTTTTAGTTGTAATAGTACTACACGCTACAACAGTTAATTTTTATAATAATGAACTTACAATCAGTATTGCCTAACTTACCGTTAAAGTTAAGGAAATTATATAATTTTATTTTGCTCTCTTATTTTCAACAACACAATTACCATACACCGCCTAATACTTGCTATTTACTGTTTAGGTTTGCTTTAATGCTGTCACAATATAGTAGCGTGCCGCCAATGAGCCCCAAAACAAGCGTCTACCCATTATTAAATTAACTTTTAAATAGGCAAAATAATGATCTTAAATAAAATTAGCCAAGCCATTATACTCTCTGGTGTTGTTTTTCTGAGTGCATGTTCAGAACAACCGTCATCATCTTCAGAGACCACATCGCAAACACCCGTAAAAGTAATGGGGCCTGAGCTTATTAATGTTGATAAACAACGCTTAGACATATACACCGACTTTAGCTTACAAAGCGATTTATCACACTTAAGTGACAATCAAAAGGCAATGGTTGCTATTCTGATAGACGCATCAAAAATAATGGATGTCTTATTTTGGAAACAAGCATTAGGTGAAGATAAAGATGCCTTTTTAGCAAAACTAACTGATCAACAAATTCGCAAATTTGCCGATATAAACTACGGCCCGTGGGACCGTTTAAATGGCGATGAAACGTTTCTTTCAGGCTATAAAGGAAAGCCACTGGGTGCACAGTTTTACCCTGCTGATATAACTAAAGAAGAGCTTAATAACGCGGACGTAGAAGATAAAACAGGCCTCTACTCAATTATTAAACGCGACGAACAAGGTAAGCTTTACAGCGTGCCTTACTCAAAAGAGTACGCAACAGAACTTGCAAAAGCAGCCGACCTACTTCGCCAAGCCAGCAAACTTGCCGACAATAAAGAATTTGCAAATTACTTAAATCTCCGTGCTGACGCGCTTCAAAAAGATGATTTTCAGGTATCTGACTTTGCATGGATGGACATGAAAAATAACCCAATCGATGTGGTTATTGGGCCAATTGAAACCTACGAAGACCAATTATTTGGTTATCGTACTGCCTATGAATCTTATGTATTAATTAAAGATTTAAAATGGAGCGAGCGTCTTGCCAAGTTTGCAGCCTTTTTACCTGAGCTTCAAAAAGGTTTACCTGTTGATGACAAATATAAACATGAAGTCCCCGGATCAGATGCAGACTTAAACGCGTATGACGTTGTTTATTATGCTGGTCATTCAAATGCCGGCAGCAAAACCATTGCAATCAACTTACCAAACGATGAGCAAGTTCAGTTAGAAAAAGGCACGCGCCGCCTACAACTTAAAAATGCCATGCGCGCTAAATTTGATAAAATATTAGTGCCTATTTCAGAGCAGTTAATTGTGCCTGAGCAACGAAAGCACATTACCTTTGATGCTTTTTTTGCTAACACCATGTTTCATGAAGTAGCGCATGGTTTAGGTATTAAAAATACGATCACAGGTAAAGGAACGGTTCGCCAATCATTACAAGAGCACGCAAGCGCACTTGAAGAAGGTAAAGCCGACATTTTAGGTTTATACATGGTTGAGCAGTTATTAAATAAAGGCGAGATCAGCGAAGGAACTATTGAAGATTACTACATTACCTTTATGGCCGGCATTTTCCGCTCAGTGCGTTTTGGTGCGTCAAGTGCACACGGGAAAGCGAATATGATTCGCTTTAACTTTTTTGCACAAGAAGGCGCATTTTCTAAAAATGAAGAAGGCTTGTACCGCGTCAACATGGAAAAGATGAGTATTGCTATGGCTAAGCTTTCTCGTCTAATTTTAACTTTGCAAGGTGACGGCGATTACCAAAAAGTCGACCAGCTAATTGCAACCCATGGTGATATTAAAGAGTCACTCACCAAAGATTTAGAAAAACTAAGCCAAGCTAACATTCCAGTAGATGTCACATTTAAGCAAGGTAAAGACGTACTTGGTCTTAACTAAAACTAAAAAGGCGTTACAATTAACTGTGTAACGCCTTTAGTTTCATTTGCTTATAACATCTCGCACTTTAGATTCCAGGCTCTTCATTCCCCAGCGCCTTCCTTTTTCAAGCGCCTCTTCAATACTTAACCCGTCTTCATGGGCTGAAATAGCAACTAAAGCCCCAACTCGATTACTACTAGCACAATGAACCAAAACCGGCTCACCGTTTAGTTTTTTAAGTAAATTTGCTAAGTTGCGTGCATTCGCGACTGTAATATCTTGGGCACCAGAAATAGGCAATGCGTGATAATCCATACCAAGCGCTTGAACAAACTCACCTTCATCCCAATCTTGTTCATTTGTCCCACGTAAATTTATAACGTGCTTCACATCTGCTTTAGATAATTGCTTTAATTGCTCTTTGCTGGGCTGTGCAGCCGAATACACAAGGTTGCTATGAACAGCAAAGTTCTTAATATCAGCTTTTTTTACAACCTCGGTATTATTTACCTGCTCAGTAGCAGCAACATAACCGCCCGATAACGCAATAACAAATAAGCTCGTAGTCAGGGTTTTAAGTAATTTCATTTTAATCCTCACTTGTGTAAATGTTTTCGCTTTTAAAAACGTGCTTTTATTTTTTCTATTTGTTCTTCAGTGTAAGGGACTGCCGCAAACTTACCCCATATTGGCGCAGGCCATGCCTTATCAGTTTTAAATCGTGCAATATGATGAATGTGTAATTGCGGCACCATATTTCCTAAAGCTGCGACATTTAATTTATCTGGGTTAAAAACCTCAATAAGTAACTTACTCAGTTTTGCAGACTCTTTTAAATACACCACTTGATCGTCTTCAGATAAGTCGATGATTTCTTTTAAACCAGCTTGCCTTGGTACTAATACAAACCAAGGATACAGGCTATCGTTTAATAAAAGCACCTTGCAAAGAGGCCAATCGGCTAACTCGATACAATCTCGTTGAAGTTCAACAGCCAGTTCAAATTGACTCTCAGTCATTGTGTTTATCCTTGTTAATCTTTAATAATTGCTACTTTATAGCATTTAGTTGCAGTTGCACACGCTTGGCTTTACCATTCAAAATAATATTGATACTGAGCTAAGGTAACCTTGTGCTAAAAAAAATAAAACACCTCTCACTTGCTGTACCACTTATTGTTGGTGCTATCAGTGTTCAAGCAAAACCTTTATCGCTAGAACGGATTTTTGATGACCCAAGCCTGTCAGGTAAATCTCCCGTTCAACTTAAATTTTCGCCAGATGGAAGTCGTGTAACCTATTTACAAGGTAAAACTGACGACTACAACCGTTACGATTTGTGGGAATATAACCTAGACGATAACACTAATCGCGTATTAGTCGATTCAGCCGAATTATTTTCTGGCCCTGAAAACCTATCTGATGAAGAAAAAGCACGCCGTGAACGCCAACGTATTTTTGGCAAAGGCATCCTAGAGTACACATGGTCAACCGATGGCAAAGCGCTTTTGTTTCCGCTTAATGGTGATCTGTATTACTACGACTTAGCCTCAGCTAAAAGTAAAAAGCTGACCAACACAGAAGCATTTGAAACCGACGCACGCTTTTCGCCAAAAGGTAACTACGTATCGTTTATACGAGAGCAAAATCTATATGCGTTAGAACTTAATTCAGGTAAAGAAATTCAATTAAGCCAAGATGGCGGCGGCGTTATTAAAAATGGCATGGCTGAGTTTGTAGCGCAAGAAGAAATGAGCCGCATGACAGGTTACTGGTGGTCTGGTGATGAAACTAAAATCGCTTACACCCGTGTTGATGAATCCCCCGTTAAAGAAGCTATTCGTAACGAAATATATGCCGACGAAGTAAAATTATTTAATCAGCGCTACCCTTTTACCGGTACCGACAACGTAAAAATTCAGTTAGGTGTCGTTAAATTAAACGATCAAAAAGTTGATTGGATTGACTTAGGTAAAAATCAAGACATATACATTGCCCGTGCTAAATGGTTAAAAGACAGCAAAACACTTTCTTACCAATGGCAAAACCGTTCGCAACAAACACTCGAGCTTCGCTTTTATGACTCGGAGTCTAAAAAGCAAAAAGTAGCCCTAACCGAAAACAGCGATACATGGATCAACCTGCATTTTGACCTCGTTTTTTTAAAAGACAAAAAACACTTTGTGTGGGCGTCTGAGCGTGACGGGTTTAAGCACCTGTACCTTTACCGCACAAATGGACAGCTGGTTCGTCAAATTACATCGGGTGACTGGGCTGTTGATAGCTTAAAAGGCGTTGATGAGAAAAAAGGCATAGTGTACTTTGCTGGCAGAAAAGATACACCACTTGAAAGCCATTTATACAGCGCGCCTTTATTTAAAAAAGGGGACTCTAAACGAATCACTGAAAAAGGCCAGTACCACAACGTCGTACTTGCAAAAGATAGTAAAACGTTCATCGATACAAGTTCTTCAGTGAACAAACCAAACTCAGCGGCACTGCGCAAAGTTAACGGCGAATTTATTACATGGCTTGAAGAAAACAAGCTAGATAACAACCATCCACTTACTCCTTACCTTAGTAATTTAGCTAAACCTGAATACGGGACAATTAAAGCTGAAGATGGTCAAATAATGCATTACCGCCTATTCAAACCAACTAATATGAGCGCGGGTAAGAAACACCCTGTCATTGTAAATGTATACGGCGGTCCACATGCTCAGCGCGTTACAAATAGCTGGCGTAGCAAAAATTTATACTTTCAATATATGGCGCAACAAGGTTATGTGATTTTTCAACTTGATAACCGTGGTTCGTACAACCGTGGTAAAAAGTTTGAAGACGCTATATACAAAAACCTAGGTGACGTTGAAGTAGCAGACCAAATTAAAGGGGTCGAATTTTTACGTACACTTGACTACGTAGATGCTAAGCGCATTGGCATATATGGCCATAGTTACGGTGGTTACATGGCATTAATGACCATGTTTAAAGCTGGTGACTACTTTAATGCCGGTGTGTCAGGTGCGCCAGTAACAGATTGGGCATTATATGACACCCATTACACCGAGCGTTATTTGGGTCACCCTGATACGAATGCAAAAGGGTATGAAGCCAGCGCAGTATTTCCATACACCGATGGCCTTAAAGGGCCACTGATGATTTACCACGGTATGGCAGACGACAATGTATTATTTACCCATGCAACTAAACTATTCAAACAACTGCAAGACAGTGAAAAGCAGTTTGAAATGATGACCTACCCAGGTTCAAAGCATAGTTTACGCGGTAAACAGGTTCAAACTCATTTACATCAAACTATTACGAATTTCTTTAACCGTCATTTTGATGTTAAATAACAAACAGTAACTTACTTATGAAGGCTGATTTTTAATCAGCCTTTTTTATTTAAAGCCAATCTTAAACTCAGCCTTTGTTCAATGGTTCCTATAAAGATTGAAATTAACCCTCAAAAGATAAACATCCCCTAGATTAAATGCATATTTTTACTAAACTTATCTGATGCACTTTTTTGTGCAAATAAATAAAGGATACGCACATGCTTAATCTTCGACGTTTTAGTATTTTTCAGCGTTTTGCTATGTTGGTTGGCATTGTTATTTTTGGCTTAATTGTGTTGAGTGTTTCTAGCTTAAATAACCAATATAAAGCCCTTAAATACGAACAATACCTAAAAACACAAAATGTAGTGGAAACCGCTTATAGTATTATTGAACACTTTTACACACTCGAACAAAACAATACACTCACACAGCAGCAGGCACAAACGCAGGCAATAAGTGCAATACGTGCCCTTCGCTACGATAAAACTAATTATTTTTGGATAAACAACTACCAACCAGAAATGGTAATGCACCCAATAAAACCTGCCCTTGAGGGTAAAGATTTAACAAACAATAAAGACCCAGACGGTAAAGCGTTGTTTGTTGAAATGGTAAACATTACTAAAAAAGACGGCGAAGGCTTTATCCCTTACAAATGGCCAAAACCCGGCGAAGAGCAACCCGTTGATAAAATCGCCTTTGTAAAAGGGTTTAACCAATGGCAATGGATAATTGGCTCAGGTGTTTACTTAGACACCATTGATGCGGCCTTTTCCTCTCAACGTAATCTTATTATTTTAAATGCTGTGGTGATGATTGTAGCTGTTATTGCATTTAGCTACTTTATAGGGCGAAGTGTGTTACTACCGACGCGACTTGCTGCCAATATGATGAAAGATATTTCGCAGGGTGAAGGCGACTTAACACGTACTTTAAATGAAGAAGGTAACGATGAAATTTCGAAGCTATCGCATTCATTTAATTTATTTGTTTCTAAAATGCGTGAATCTTTGGAACACGTATCAAAAAGTGCAAACGATGTTAACGAACACGCCCACACCGTTGACGATTCAACAAAAACTAGCCAATCATTCATAGAGCTACAAAACGACAGCTCGACACAAGTTGCAGCGGCAATGGAGCAAATGACCCACCAAATACATGATGTGAGTAGCAACGCAGAAGCCGCAGAGCAAGCAGCTAACGATGCAGCACAAAATGCATCAACGGGTAAACATGTCGTCGCAGAAACAATAACCGCCATAGAAACACTTTCAGCAAACATTGAAACAGTAAGCCGTGTAACTGAAGATTTAGCGAATGAAAGCCAAAACATAGGCTCTGTACTTGATGTAATTAGAAGTATTTCGGAGCAAACAAACCTACTCGCACTGAATGCTGCAATTGAAGCCGCACGAGCGGGTGAACATGGCCGGGGGTTTGCAGTAGTTGCTGACGAAGTGCGCACACTTGCCAGTAGAACGGGGCAAAGCACGGATGAAATTCAATCAATGATCAGTAAGCTACAAGAAGGTACCCGTGCGGCTGTAGACGCAGTAAAAGCTAGCCAAACACTTTCTGTATCAACTGTTGAACAGGCGTCCTCTGCTAATAACTCACTTAATGAAATAGAACGACTCGTTTCTATTATCACTGAAATGAACAGCCAAATTGCACGTGCAACAGAGCAGCAAACTCAAGCTGCAGATGAGGTAAACTTACGCATAAACGATTTATCTCAATCAACTGAACAGTCGTTAGATAACACCAAGCAACTTAACAGCGCAAGTGACAAGCTCAAACAAAGTAGTACAGAGCTTTCATCTATTGTTAATCGGTTTAAATTACATTGAGTATAAAAAAAGCCCTGTTAAACAGGGCTTTTTAATCTAAGCAGTTAACTACTTATAAGCAGTAACAGGCAAATAAACTAGCAACAGAAGCCGCTGTTGGTTTGCCATGTTGCCAATCACCGCCTTCAACACCGCTACCGGCAATATCCATATGCACGTATGGCAATGGCTGTGCAGCGTCAGTTCCGTGTTTATCAAGTCCACCAACAACAGCTAAAAACGCCATAGGGAACTGGTGACCACGTGCAGTAACCGCAGAAGCGGCGTTATTACTTGAAAGTACATCATCTGCTAGGGTACGTGGCTTAATAAAATCGTAATCTTCACGGCGCGAGCGCGATACTTCAGCACCATCTGCCCATAAATCACCACAATCAGCAATTTGGCGAGACACTTTAGCAAGCCGTGCTGGGCCATTTTCTACATAGGCACCATAAGGTCCCATAGCTCGTGCAGCATGACCTGTAAGCGTTGCCACAGTAAACAGTGTAGGATTAACTTCTGTTTTAGCTAAATCTTTCATTTCGCTTAATAGGTCACCCATTGCCAAACGCCCTTCTGCATCAGTATTACCAATGCGTACGCGCACACCTTCACGGCTGGTAATTATCTCATCAGGTACAAAACAATCAGACCCAATTGAATTACGCACTACCGCTAAGTAAGCAATAACCTTTACACCTTTTGGTTGATAATCAGCAACGGCCTTCATAAAGCCTGCAACCGACGCTGCCCCCCCCTTATCACGACTCATACCAGCCATGTAACCACCCACTTTTAAATCAGCACCGCCGGTATCATAAACAAGGCCTTTACCAACAAACATAAGTGTACGGGTCACTTCGCCCTCAGGTACATACTCAAGTTTTACAACGCGTGGGTGGTGGCGTTCAACCGCATAGGATGCACGCGCAACAGTACTCAACATAGGGTAGTTTTTGTCAATGTCGGCAATATTGTCAATAACATCAACTGCTATATTTGTGCCTTTAAATAAATCAACACAATAATCTGCAAAGCGAGGGGGCGCCATACGCTCAGGCTCAGTACCACATAAATCACGAGCAGCATACTGGCCAGCCGCAATCGCATTAACGGCTTTAACTGTTTGCGAGCTCGCATTAATTAATCCAATAGCGGCTATCGGTTCAATGCCCTCGCCATGGTGCTCACGTGCTTCTAATGGCTGCCAAAGCGCTTGGCACATACCTAAAAATGCAACTTCTAGCGCATACTGATAACGGCTATCACCTGACAAGCTAGGTAAAAATAAGGCCGGGTTTACACTACCTGATAACTTAGCTTCATTAATTGCAAGTTTAGCGGCATCAAAATAACGACGCACATCGTCGTAATCTCTATTTAATGGTCCTGTTGGTGCTAAAATCACGCGCTTATTGTCAATAACAAGTAAGGTTACTTGCTTGCCAATGCGCGCATCAATTTTTGACTGAGCTAAAACTGCATCGCGTAGCGAATTATTAGGTAATTGAGAAAAGTCATCACTTATGATGATCAGTGCGTCATGTGATGCACATTCAAGGCTAGCGCTTGTTACTTGGGCTAACACGGCTTTAGGGTATGCCATAAATACAGATCCTGTTAAAAACATAGACCTTTATTATCGTCGATTTGTATATTGAAGACCAGTAAGATGCGATAAGCGTTTAATTTATCTAAAACGCTTGTTAAAAATTTTACGCATTAATCCAAAATGCTCAATTGTAAGTTACGCTCTGGCTGGCTTTTAATACCGACGCCAATACCTAATAACCTAACAGGCTGCTGCAACCCTCGTTGGTACGCCTTAGTAAGTAACTGTACAAAAATTTCGGTATTTAATTGGTGATAAGCCTGATCGGCTGACGTAACCACAAAATTAGCAAATTTCACTTTTACACTCAGTTTGTTGATACGACTTTGTAATTGTTGCTTATCAAGCCTACGCGTTAATTCATCAATTAAGCTAGGGATCTGATCCAAACATTCTTGGAGGCTGGTTTTATTGTATTCGTAGGTGTGTTCAACACTTAGCGACTTACGTATCCGCTCAGTTGAAACGCTACCAATGTATTCTCCCGCACATTTTTGATAAAGCGATACACCAAAATTACCCACATGCTGCTGCATCCAGTTCACCCCTTTTTCACGCACATCCCTTCCAATATAAAGCCCTTTAAGATTTAACCTCTCTAATGTCACTTTCCCCACACCGGGAATTTTCCCTAGCGGCAGCTGTTCCAAAAATTGGTCAACCTCATTAGGTAGTACAACAAATTGGCCATTTGGCTTATTTTCGTCACTGGCTATTTTAGCAATAAATTTAACGGGGGCCACACCCGCAGAAGCTGTTAATCCTGTAGCGTTATATATGTCAGCCCTTATTTGCTGAGCAATAAGTGTAGCACTGCCTTTACAGGCTTGGCTGTCAGTAACATCAAGGTAAGCTTCGTCAAGAGAAAGTGGTTCTACAAAGTGGGTATAGCGACTAAACACTTCGCGTATTTGGCTCGATATTTCTTTATAAACAGCCATACGTCCGGGCACAATAACCAAATCAGGACATAATTGCTTAGCATGGTAATTAGACATCGCAGAGCGCACGCCAAACTCTCTGGCTATATAGTTGGCAGTAGATAACACGCCGCGCCGACTGTTGCCGCCAATAGCAAGCGGTACATTTGCAAGCTTTGGGTTGTCTCGCATTTCTACCGCCGCATAAAAGCAATCCATATCTATGTGTATAAACTTTTTCATCACCACAATAAACACTGTTTATTTATACAGTTATTATCATGTAATCACTATTGATAATCAAGCTTAGTGGCAATTAAAAAAGACGTTTATTGTTTTCTTGCTCTTTCATGCTTCGTAGCCAAAGCAAAACTTCAAAAAAGAACCCTGCCAAAATAAGAATAATAGCACCAGAGGCGTTACCCATTGCATAACAGGTAAACGACGCTATAAAAACCAAACTAGCTAATAACCAATTAATTATACTTTGCATGTGTGTGCTCCTGTGTGTGTTTTTTAACTGTATACCAAAATCAATTGGTTACAAAGTTTTTTAAAACCACCTAATTATAAATTCCCTTGAGCTCGCTAGTTCATATTGATAACCTAAGTGCTTTAAAGTTAAGAGCTATAAGTACATGCAAAGGTTCAAAGATAATCACCCAATTCATACCGACATCACTGTAGCATGGGCCGACATGGACGCCCTCCAGCACGTTAACAACGTGGTATACCTGCGTTATTTTGAAATAGCCCGAATAGACTTTTTAAATAAACTAAACTTATTCGACACCATTAAACCCGGTGGTATTGGCCCTGTAATAAGTGAAAATGCGGTTCGCTATAAACGCCCGGTTACCTTTCCAGACACCCTAACTGTTGGCGTGACTATTTCAGATATTAAAACCGACCGATTTGTTATGAATTACAGTATATTTAGTCACGCACAAAATGCCATAACCACTACAGGCACATCAAAAGTAGTCATGTTTGATTTTAAAACGGGTGCAAAAGCGCCTATTACAGAGCCACTTTTATCAGCCTTAGTAAAATACGCCCAAGACGAGTAATAAGGAATTTTTATGCAATACAGCCCACTTGGTAGTAGCGGTGTTGATGTTTCAAGAGTCTGCTTAGGCAGTATGACCTGGGGCGTTCAAAACACCCAACGCGATGCAGACGAGCAAATAGCCTATGCATTAGATCGAGGCGTAAATTTTATTGATACAGCTGAAATGTACGCTGTTCCTCCCTCACCCGAAACCTACGGTAAAACAGAACATATTATTGGCGACTGGCTTTCTCGTAATCAACAAAAACGTAGCGACATAGTACTGGCAACAAAAATAGCAGGTAATGGCCTATCGTGGGTACGAGGTGGTGGCGATATAACGCGCCAAGCAGTTATAGAGGCGGTTGATAATTCCCTCAAGCGCTTGCAAACCGATTATATTGATTTGTACCAACTGCATTGGCCTAATCGTTCAACGCCACATTTTGCAAGGCAGTGGCCAGGAGTACTTAAATTTAGTGATGTAGATACGCACGTTCACCAAGCTGGCATGCTTGATATTTTAGAAGGCCTTAACGATTGTGTTAAAGCGGGTAAAATCAAACATTGCGGGCTTTCTGACGATACACCTTGGGGTATAAGTCAATTTGTAAGCTTAGCCAAAGAGCATAACTTGCCACGCATGGTGTCTATTCAAAATGAATTTAGCTTAGCCCATGCTAAAGACTGGCCCTATTTAATTGAGCAATGTGTACACGAAGATATTGCCTATTTACCTTGGTCCCCCCTCGCGGCCGGTTTATTAACAGGTAAATACCTTAATGGTGCTCGTCCTGAAGGTTCTCGATGGAGCTTTGCACAGCGAAACGGAATATTTAGAGATACGCCCAATGCTCAGCAAGCAACTAAGCAATATGCCGAGCTCGCATATGCAAACAACATAACGCCTGCACAACTTGCTCTTGCGTGGTGTAATCAGGTTGATGGAGTAACGTCTTCTATCATTGGCGCTACGACTATGGCGCAGTTAAAAGAAGACATAGACGCATTTAGCATTACTTTAGATGACGAAACCTTAGCAGGAATAGGAACTATTTTTAAAAACTTCCCTATGCCTTATTAGCTTAAGTTTGTACCTTAAAATTAATATTAAAGCAGGTAAATCACTACCTGCTTTTTTTTAAAACTAATAAAAATGAATGTTTATTATTGTTAATTATTACCTATAGTAAAAGTATTACTTTTTAAAAAAAGTCTGTGCAATGGCAAAACGCGTATTATTAATTAGTTTGTTACTTATATCGTTTACAGCGCTTGGCACTGCTAAGAAAGTAGAGCCCATTAAAGAAATAATTTGGCTACAAAGCTACACCCCTCCGTTTCACATAACTAAAAGCGATAAAGCGCCACAGGGTGGCCTTTGCGATAACCTGACAGAGCAACTAATTAACACTATCACTGATGTAAAGCATACACGGCTTGTTGTTCCACAGCAGCGTATTAATAAGTATTTAAATGAAGGTAAAAATGTATGCTTTCCATGTGTTATTTATAAAAAGAATAATAATCACATACTCAAACTATCAAACCCAACAACGGTTTACCCACCATTTTCCGTATTAACAACTAAAGAATTAGCCCCTAAATTGACCAAAAAATATGGCTCACCAATCAATTTAATTAATTTATTAGCCGATCAACACTACATTTACGGCCAAGCTGCTGCGCGTAAATTTTCAAATAAAATAAACACAATTATTAGCAATACAAAAAGCAATAATAGCTCGTCACTTAGTTGGAGTAGTGAAAATGAAAGCCAGGCTGTCATTGCGCGCTTAAGTCATGGTTTTATAGATTACTCTATTGATTACCCATTTATGGCAGACTACTTTAATAAACAAGAAAGGTTTAATAACATAGTTAGTCTCCCTTTGGCTGGAAACGAAACTGACTTTATACGAGGTGCTGTGGGCTGTGCTGTAAAAGCAGAAAATAACTTTGCATCTCAAGCTATAAAAAAAATTAATGACGTATTAAAGGCGACCATTTTACAATCACCTGAATACATTAAAAGCCAGCATATTTTTTTAAACTCTAATTTTGCTGACTTTAATAAACATTATCAACAGCAGGTTATTAACTTTGAACAACCTTCCATTGCTGCTCCAACAAACACTGCTCATTAGCGAATAAAGCAACGGTAAAGGTACTGTTTGCAACAACCTCACCAACTCCTGAAGGTGTGCCAGTCATCACTACGTCACCATCATCTAAGTGCATAAACTCGCTAATCTCTTGTAAAATTGCATCGGGTTTATGCAACATAAAATGAGTATCGCCTTGTTGCGTAACAACACCATTAATTTTTAGCTCAAATGTAAATTGTTGAGTGCTATCACTTAGCGCAATAAAATCACTAAAAATAACAGAGCCATCAAATGCCTTTGCGCGCTCCCAAGGTAACCCTTTATTTTTTAATTTGCTTTGTACGGTACGCTTTGTTAAATCAAGGCCTAATCCTATACCTACAAACTTTTTATTTTTTACTACAAAGCATAATTCTGTCTCGTAGTGTAAAACAGCATCATTATGAAGCGCTTTTAAAGAGTGAGTAATGGCACTATTAGGTTTGTTAAATAACACCATTTCATCGGGAGTTTCGTTATTTAACTCTGCAATGTGGGCTGTGTAATTTCGACCCACACACACCACTTTTGAAGGCGTTAATCTTTCAGAGTCTAGTGTTATAAACTGCATATAATTTAAACCTTATGCTTTAACTTATAAGTGTTTCTAATAAGCCTAAATTAATAGGTTTTAATAAAACACGATCAATATTTAAATCTTTTATATCTGTAGGATCAGGTTCTGCACCACTTACAATAACTAATCGCAGCTCAGGGTATCGTTCGTTAACCTGCTCACCTAAGTCAATTCCGCTGCCATCGGGTAAATGCATATCTAACAATACTTTATCAAATTGCTGATCGTGGTTAAGTATTTGCAAACACTGCGCACAGCTTGACGCTATAACCGTCTCTACTCCTAAGCTTTCTAAAAGCAACTGGGTTATTTGTGCAGCATCGTCATCATCTTCTACCAATAAAAAGCGCTGCCTTTTTTCATTTAACGCTTTAACTTGAATATCTTTTGCCTGAGGAGCATTTTCCGGCGACACTAAATAATCTTGAAGACATTGATATAGCGAACTGCTATCTACTGGTTTGGGTATCACATCGTTAAAACCAAGCGCGGCAAGCTCTTCGTGTATGCCTTTCATTGTGGCAGCCGTAAGCGCAATTATTGGCCCTTTGTAGCCCATTTTTCTAAGCTCGATGGTTGCTTCTTTACCACCCATTACAGGCATATGAATATCAATAAAAATGATATCGTAAGGTGCCTTGTAGGCGTCGGCTATACGTACTTTCTCAAGTGCTTGTTGGCCATGCTCTGCGTAGTCTACTCGCGCGCCGCAGCTACTGATCATGTGCCCAACCAGCATACGTAGGTCGCGTAAATCATCAACAACCAATACACGCCCATGCACTTTACTTGGTGTTAATTTACTTTGTAACTGCGGGACACTGCTAAAGTTAAGCACTTGCCGTTCAACATCACTAATGTCACCAGGGTACACCGAAATAGTAAAGGTAGAACCTTTGCCTATTTCTGAATGCAAACTTATACTACCTTGCATACGAGATAATAGCTCTGCACAGATTGCCAAGCCTAGCCCCGCACCGCCGACTGAGCGCGATTCAACATCCGCTATTTGTTCAAACGGTTTAAAAATCAGCTGTTGTTTTTCAGGGGCAATACCCATGCCTGAGTCTTTAATGCTAAAAAAGAGCATTTCTTTGTTATCAACATGCTGCGTCCATGCCTTAACAACTATTTCGCCTTTATCGGTAAACTTAACCGCGTTATTAATTAAATTTATTAATATTTGACGAACACGCGTCGCATCAAGGCGAGTAACAAGCGGGAGTGCTTGGTCGGATTCAAAGCGTAAAGTTAAGCCTTTATCAAGCACCGACACTCGCATTAACGTATATACATCAGCAAGCATGCTATCAAGGTTTACTTCACTGAGGGTAAGCTCTAGCTTATCTGCGGCTATTTTTGATAAGTCTAATACATCATTAAGAAGGCTAAGTAAGTGCTTACCATTTCGATAAATAACCCCTAGCTCGTTTTCAGCTTGCTGACTAAAGTCGCTTTGCATCAACAATTCTGTGTAACCTAAAATAGACGAAAGCGGTGTACGTAACTCATGACTTAGGTGTGCTAAAAAACGGTCTTTTGAACGGTTTTCAGCTTCCGCTTTTAATCGCTCTACCCGTTCTCCTTCAACATCTTTTCGGGCAAGGGCGTAACGAATTGCACGAGCAAAACGGCTTGAGCTCATTTCTCCTTTAATCAAATAATCAACGGCCCCGGCATCAAGTGCTGCAGAGTCTAACTCATCATCCGATTGCCCAGTTAGCATAATAATAGGCCCGCTAAAGCCATTTGCAATTGCCTCTTTTAAAACATCAAGCCCATTAGATGCACCCAAGCGGTAATCAAGCAAACAAATGTCGTGCTCGTTTTTACTGAGCGTTTCAATTGCTTGCTCTGGAGAACTTACCCATTGAACGTTAAACGTATGTGAGTCTAATTGTTCCAAATAGTCGCAGGTGAGTATGTAATCATCTTCATCGTCTTCTACAAGCAGCAATTGAGTCACTTTATCTAACATACAATCTCCATTAATCGTTAAAAGTACTTGGTAGCTCTACAAATTCAACCCAGTATTTGCCTAGTGTTTTCATTAAATCAACTAAGCCGTCAAAGGTAACTGGCTTGGTAATGTATGAAGCCGCACCTAAGTTGTACCCTTTAACCATATCTTCTTCTTGTTTCGATGTAGTTAAAATAACAACTGGAATCCCTTTTAAATTTGGGTTTGCTTTAATCGCTTCTAACGCCTCACGGCCATCCATTCTTGGCATGTTTAAATCAAGCAAGATAAGTCCAGGGCGAGGAGAAACCTCTTTATCAGCAAACTTGCCCTTTCGCTCTAAATACTCAAGAAGCTCAACACCATCTTCAACAAAGTGAAGCTCATTGAGCACTCGACTTTCCGCGAGTGCATCTTGCGTTAATAAGCGATCATCTTCGTCGTCATCTGCCATTAAAATAGTAATTGGTTTAACTTTTGTGTAGGGCATTTAAGCCTCTCCTTGCAAAGTGAAAAGCGCAGCTTCCACAGGTAATTTTATAATGAAGGTTGCCCCTTCACCGTCTTTACTTTTAGCCGTAATAGTACCGCCATGGCGTTCTACAATTCGTCTGCACACAGAAAGGCCAATACCCGTTCCTTTATACTGTGAACGACCATGTAAGCGCTGAAATGGTACAAATATTTTGTCGGCATAGTCTTGAGAAAACCCTATACCATTATCTTTTATAGTAATAACTTGAAAGCTTAATTCTGCATTGTGATCTTCATTAAAAATAGCTTCGTGTTCGTAGCTAATTTTTATATGCGGGCTCGCATCTGGGCGTCTGAATTTAACCGCATTGGACAGTAAATTTAAAAAAAGCTGCTGCATTTGGCTTTTATCTGCCTGAATAACCGGTAGTTCGGCCACTTCAATTTGCGCATCTGACTCTTTTATTGCAATTTCCAAATCGCTAAGAATGTCGTCTACTACTTCATTTAAGTTGGTATCATCAAAGTCCTTACCTCGTGTAGTAACACGCGAAAACTCTAACAAGTCGTTAATTAAGTTCGACATTCGCTGTGCGGCATTTTTCATACGTCCAATATAATCTAAGCCTTTTTCACCTAAATCATCTTTAAACATGGTTTCTAATCGGTCACTAAATGCCTGAATTTTACGAAGTGGCTCTTGCAAATCATGACTTGCCACAAAGGCAAATTCCTCCAGCTCTCGGTTACTTCGGCTTAACTCGTCTGAATACAAAGTGAGCTCTTGTGTGCGCTCAGATACCTTACTAGCCAATGTTTCGTTTTGCTTTTCAAGATCAAACCGATATTGAGCCGCATTTCTCAGGTTCATACGCGTCATTACAAACATACCAATAATCAGTATTGCGCTAGTAATCGCGGTAATTGCAAACGTAATTTTAGCTTCGTTTTTAATTTGAGCGAGTTTAGAGAAATGGCTTACCTTAAACAGTAATTCACGGTCTTGAATATCATTAACACGTTCACGAATTTGCTTATAAAGCTCTCGGCCTTTGTGGGTGTTTAAAATAGCGAGTGCACGGCGCTCTTTATCATCAAGCGCTAAATTAACGGTGTTTTTTAGCTCTTCAATTTTACTTTCTGTCAATACAAGCAGCTGAGCTATCCGCTCTGATTGGCCATCAATTTCTGAGTGCAGAGACTTAACATGATCGGTTTGCGCTTCAAGCTGCCCAACTGCATCGTAGTAAGGTGTGAGGTAATCATCTTCCTCTGTCAGCAAGTAACCACGCTGCCCAGACTCTGCCTGTACAATAGATAAGTGCAATTGCTCTATTGCCGAACTTAGCATGTTGGTGTTATCTAAGCTTTTTTGTGTTTGAGTTAACCCTTGAATGGTATTTAATGCTAAAAATGCATTACCCACAATAATAGATAACACCACAACTATAAAAGCCGCCCACGTAACGTTTGCTTTACCTTGTTGTTTTTGCATGCTTATTTTACTTTCCTGTTTGCGTATAAAACACGCATTAATTATTGAGAATCAACAATTTGCTGTAAGCTTTCACTGCATTGCTGGCAATTAACAATAATTTTATTAAGTGCCTCAAGTGCTTTTTCTTTTGGCATATCGTTTTCAAGTACCAACTTAATTAACTCTGCATTCATCGAAATGCGATTTAAAGGGGCTCTTGCGTCATGAACTAATTTATTAAGAGGCTCCGGTTGATTGCTCTGTGTCATGTTATCTCTCAACTTATTTATACTCGCCAATACCACCATAGGCATTCAGACGGTTGTAAAGTGTTTTAGTACTAATGCCCAGCATTTGTGCAGCAAGTGTTTTATTTCCTTGTACCTTATCGAGTGTTGCATGAATAAGCTCTTTTTCAACTTCTTCTATGGTTTGCCCAGCCGATACCGCGTTGTCAGTGGCTTGATTGTTCACGCGAGAGAATGGCGACTCAAGATTATCTGGTAATGTCACTTCGCCTGATTTAGGGTCACTCATGATAAAAGCACGGTGTATTGCATGGCGGATTTCACGCACATTGCCAGGCCACTCATAACTTTGTAGCTCTTTAAGCTGTGCAGCAGTCCAACTAAATGCGGTGCCATTTTCATCGTTTAACTGATCTAAAAATGCTTTGGCCAACAGTGGTATATCGTCTTTTCGGTCTCTAAGTGGCGGTATGTCAATAGGAAACACTGCTAACCTAAAGTAAATATCTTCACGAATAACGTTATTTTGTGCTAAATCTTCTAACGATCGGTTGGTTGCAGAAATGACTCGGCAATTAGTTGGAATTTCTTTATTGCCACCAACACGAGTTACTTTTTTGGTTTCGAGAACGCGCAATAAATTAGGCTGCATATCAATTGGCATTTCGGTTACTTCATCTAAAAACAAAGTACCGTCGTTTGATTGCTCAAACACCCCTTCTTTACGCGCAATTGCACCTGTAAATGCGCCTTTTTCATGGCCAAACAACTCACTGCCAATCAGCTCTTTTGAAAGTGCACCACAGTTACTAGCCACTAACGGGCCTTCGCATTGACTCGCATTATGTATTGCTTGAGCCACTACCTCTTTACCTGCGCCACTTTCGCCCATTAACATGACATTAGCGTTTGTTTTAGCCACGCGCTCAATCATATTGTACAGTTTGTGCATTGGCTCTGACTCGCCAATTAAGCTGCCAAAATGACGCGTAATACCACTGGTTTTTGCCTTTTTAACGGCTACTTTTTTAGGGCCGTTTAAAACAAGCTCTAAATCTTCGCGTTGGAGGGGTTTTAGAAGGTGCCCAATATTAGGCTCACACATATCAGCCAATATTCCCTTCACTGAAGGGTGGCCCGATATGAGTGTAATTTTTGGAGACTGGCCAATTATTTTTAAATGGTCAAGCAAATGAAGTCCGCTTCCATCAGGTAACATAAAATCAAGTAGCACGTGATCAAAGGTATTATTTTCAAACCATTGGTGTGCTTCTTTTAAACTGGTTGCGGTGCTTATATTGTGGCCGAGGAATTCGACTATGTGGCAAACAACGTCACTAAATTCAACGTCATCATCTACTAAAAGTATGTTTAACATGATAAATCCCTGTTCTTTTTTTTTATTCTACGCATCCTAAGAACTAATTTAAAGGTGCGTATTGAGCTAATCTTTTAAAATAACTTAAATGATTTATTGTCCTATTATATCAACCCTCTATTTACGTAAGCTGAAAGCATAACGATCACAATAAAAACAATTTTTATTTGCAAGTAACACTTATACAGCTGATATACTCGTATGTTAATAAAAGGAGATGAAATGCAGCAATTAAAAACCTTAATCCACTCTGGCATTAATATAAACCAAGGCACTCATTTCACACGTATTACCGCTCGTGCCATTGTAATAAAAAACAATAAAATATTACTTATGTACACAAATCGTTATGACGATTACAGCCTACCGGGCGGAGGTGTAGATGAAGGTGAAAGTATTGAAAAAGGCTTAATTCGCGAGCTAAATGAAGAAACCGGTGCGCAAAATATCACGGTAATTAAAGACTTTGGGCTCTACGAAGAATACCGCCCTTGGTATAAAGACGACTTTGATATTATTCATATAAAATCGTATTGCTATGTGTGTAACATTGCAGATGAGTTTGGAAAAGCAAAATTAGAACACTACGAACAGCAAAATGGCATGACTGCCAAGTGGGTAGATATAAACGATGCAATTGCACACAACGAGCGCACATTAGCAAATAGTGAAAAACAAGGCCTATCTATTTTACGAGAAACGTACCTGCTCAAACAAATTGCACAAACACTTTTCTAACGCTATTTAACTCCTTTATAGTTTGTAAATTTTGCACTGACCAGTATTTTTTACCTTCCCTAATTTAAAAAAGCTATAAAAAAAAATAAAACAACAATTTAAAAACAAAATAGCCATTATTAATCAGAAAGTTAACCTTAGATTATTTATTAGATTATATTGGCCTTTGTTTTGCACCTACTTGCTTACATAAATTGTAAGGAGATAGGAATGAGCAATACAGTTAAAACGATTAATCCGGCAACTGAGCAAACCATCGATACCTACACGCTACTTTCTCAACATGAGGCTGAGCAAGTAATCGAAAAATCTCACGAAACATATTTAAAATGGCGTTTGACGTCGTTTGAAGAACGTGCAAAACATTTAAATGCCCTAGCAACACTTTTTGAAGAACAAAAAGAAGCCATTGCTAAATTAATGACCGAAGAAATGGGTAAAGTGTACGAGCAAGGTTTTCAAGAAGCTGAGTTGTGCGCGGGCATTTGCCGTTATACCGCTGAAAACGGCCCACTGGTGCTTGCAGATGAAGAGCGCGACATGGACGGCGGCCGCGCCATAATTAGTTACCAACCAACAGGCGTATTGTTAGGTATTCAACCTTGGAACTTTCCGCTTTATCAAGTTATACGTTACAGCGCGGCTAACATTATGGCCGGTAATACCACCGTTTTAAAACATGCGGGTAACGTATTTGGCATGGCTGAAAAAATTGAAGCCTTATTTAAACAAGCTGGTTTTCCTGAATACTGTTTTAGTAATTTATTAATTGATGGCAAAACGGCAAGCAGCCTAATTGCACACAAAGCAATTAGTGGCGTGACCTTCACTGGTAGTGATGCAACGGGTAAAAAAGTAGCTGAAGAAGCCGGTAAACATGTCAAAAAAACAGTACTAGAACTTGGCAGTAACGACGCTTACTTAGTGTTAGACGATGCTGATTTAGAACTAGCCGTTAAAACCTGCGTAATGGGCCGAATTATTAACAACGGCGAAACCTGTGTTTCTGCAAAACGCTTTGTAGTGGTTGAATCACTTTATGATGACTTTAAAGCACAAATTAAAGAACAGTTTGAAGCGTTAAAAATGGGCGACCCAATGGCCGATGATACAGACCTTGGCCCAATGGCACGTGAAGACTTACGCGACGGTATTCATGACCAAGTCATGCAATCGGTTAAAGCAGGTGCAAATATTGTAACGGGTGGTGAAATTCCATCGCAAACGGGTTACTACTACCCGCCCACAATTGTTGATAACTTATCGCCGGGTATGCCTGCATACGACGACGAATTATTTGGCCCTGTCGCTTCACTTATTAAAGCAAAAGACAACGACGATGCCATGCGTATCGCCAACGACTCTCGCTATGGTTTAGGCGGTGGTATTTTTTCTAAAGATGAGAAAAAAGCTATCGAAATGGCTAAAAAGCACTTTGATACCGGTATGATCAACATTAACGGCTATGGTTTAGCGCAGCCAAACCTACCGTTTGGCGGTGTTAAAGAAAGCGGCTACGGCCGAGAGCATGGTGGCTTTGGGATGCGCGAATTTGTGAATATTAAATGTATTATGGTTAATAGCTAATTTAGCTACACACCTGAAATACACGTATTAAAAAAGTATTAATACGTATTTTAAAAATATTATTAAGCCTAAAGGTGAGCAATCACTTTTAGGCTTTTTTATGGGCGAATCTCCATGGTTTTATGCACGAATAGCTCCATCCTACAAGTGTATTTAAAGCCATAAACACAGTGAGAAAAATCAAAATAAATCTTAATTTTTACATTAAAAACAGATGCTTAGCTTACATTTCAGAAAGCCAGGCTTGGCAGGTAAGAGTGATGAGCAAACGGTCAGCAAACTCGTTTGTGGACAAAAACGAGTTAGAGCCGAAGGACGGCTCTGTAAAATGTATAGTGATAACAACACCCTGCTAAGCCGCAGAAACGTAGTTGATTGTTTGATAGCTGCCAGTACAATTAAGTATTTAGGAGCCTCATCACATAATTGCATTCCCCAGCCTTTATTTCTATGTAGGGCTAAATAAACTAATCAGTGTTTAAGGCTAAAGAGAATGTGATTTTTCTGTCACTAACTTCTGCACTTAATTGCGCATCAATTGCTTTACTAAGCGTTTTAGCGATTGATAACCCCAATCCAAAGTTATCATTCGATGTTCTTGAAGTGTCTTTTTGCCATAAAGGGTCAAATAATTGGTCTATATCATTATCACTCAAAGGTTCAATAAGGGAGTTAGTAACTGACAAAAGTAAAAGTTTTTCTTTTGAAATCATTGTCGAAACTAAAATTTTTGAATTTAGTGGGCTGTATTGTTTAGCGTTGTTAACTAAATTGCTAATAATTGATTCGAGGGCAAACAAGTTGCTTATAATTGCTGGTGCACTCTCATTTAACTCCAAATTTACACGCGATAAATCAGTGTTTTCTAAGACTCTGGTAATAACTTGATTTAAATCACAAGCATCTTGTTTTATTAGCTTACCATCACTGTATTTATGTAATAGCAATAAGTTCGAAACGATATTTTTAAGCCGTAAACTTATTTTCAACGCTTCTGGCTTAAAATCCTCATTGAGTTCTATCTCATTTGGAAACCTGATAGCAACTTCAGCCATATTAATCAATTCGGCAATGGGCGTTTTTATTTCATGGGCAATATCGGATGTAAGTCGCTTTTCCCTTAGGTAAAGTTGTCTATTCTCTTTAATAAAGGCGTTTAAACTTTCAACAATAGGCAAGAGTTCTTGAACTGGCTCTTGTATAAATATCTGTGAACCTTCACTGGTAATACTTAACTGACTAATATCTTGGTTGAGTTTAATTAATGGCGCAAGTGATGTATCTATCGCCTTCCTGACAAATAATCGAATAAATACAATAACTGCAATTGTGGTCACTATAAAAATAACGTCAATCAACCAAAGTACAAAATCAACTTCCTCAGAAGACGCTGCATAAGCTAAAGTCAGTGGCTCATCATTTGTTTTTTTATGTGTATCTTCTGATGTATTGTCTTTTCCTTTTGGTATAAAACGACTATAAAACACTCGACCATCTCGGCCATCAGGTAATTGTAAAAGGCGTATTTTTGATTCGCCAATCTCCAAGTCTTCAAATGGTAAGTTTTTAACCTCAAATAAATCTAAACTTTTGGAGCGAGTGAAAGTGCCTTCTTTGCTCCATATTTGAAAGTACTCAGGCTCTATTTCCCCTGCAAACTCAGGCATAAACTCACTAGAAAAGTTAAACGAAAAACCTTCATTAGTTTTATGTACTAAGGTCATTAACATACCTGCTTTTGATTGCAGGCTGCGATCAAACTCATTATCTATCCAACTATCAACAGCAATGTCGGTTGCCAACAAAATGCATAAAACAAAGCTAGTTATAGTTACCGAGAGTGTAACAACTAATTTACTGCGAATAGATTTCATTATTGTCCTTGTACAATATAACCAAAACCACGTTTGGTTTGAATTGGCAGCTCCCCTCCTGCAACTCTTACTTTTTTGCGAGCAGATGATAAATGGGCTTCAATCGAGTTCTTTGATATCAAATCATATTGCCCTGCAAGGTAGGTACTTAGCTTTTCTGCACTAAACACTTTATTTTGATTGCTAAATAAACATTCGACGATTTTGTACTCATTGGGTGTTAAGTCAATAACATTGTCAGCAACTTTTAGCAGTTTTAACTGTAAATTCAGTGCTAAATTATCAATGGTTATGATATCACTCATCATCTTCAATCCTCCACGGCGCATTAAATTTAGCAGTCGAGCGTGGAGCTCATCAAATGAAAAGGGTTTAGTCAGATAATCATCCGCTCCTGTTAAAAGCCCTAAAACACGGTCTTCAGGTTCTTGCTTAGCTGACAAAATTAAGACTTTAGAATCAAGCTGTTTGGTTCTTATGGTTTGCAATAAAGTAATACCATCGATACTCGGTAACATAATATCAAGTATTATAAGCTCATACCCACCTGTCATCGCCATACTCAGCCCTTGTGCACCATCACCGGTGTCATCAACCGCAAAGCCTAGATTTGCTAAGCCAATTCGTAAACTACGCCTTAGTGACGCTGAATCTTCAATTATTAATAACTTCATGTGTTACTCATTCACCTGAAATGCAACTTCATCATTAGGTTACGCCATATAGCTTAAGTTTTACTTAAGACTTGCTTAAGTTTCCATAGTTTAGCCAATATTAAGTTTAGACTCAGGATTTCTTAAGTTTCGGTTTTTAGTATTGCTGCAATTATTAAGATCGAGCACAACTATGACAGCAAATACTTCCGTTTTAAAACCCTTGTTGCGTTTTACTATTATATTGATATCAATCTTTATAACTTCCCGCATTGCTTTATTGTTTTGGCAACATTCAAGATTAAATGATGGTGATATTTGGCCGATCATATCAGGAGCAATCAGAATAGACTTAAGTAGCATTGGATACTTAGCAACTATTGGGGTTTTTATACTGATACTGAATGTAGTTGCACGCCATAAAACAGAGCTTTTCCAGCGTATTTTTACACTTTACGGTAGCAGCGTTGTAACTGTAGTTGTTATTGTTGAAGCATCAACACCTGCATTCATCAATCAATATGATGTAAGGCCTAACCGATTATATATTGAATACCTTGATTACCCACAAGAAGTCTTCTCAATGTTAGTGCATGGCCATCTTTTTGCAATGCTAAGTACATTGCTTTTGGCCTCGTTAACAAGCGTTTATAGCTATCGCCTTTTATGCAGGGCATTCACACAACCACAGTCACTGAAAAAAGCATCCAATTTACCCATTCTAATGGCTGCTTTAATAATCTGCTTATTTGCTGCTAGAGGTACATTGAGCCACCGGCCGCTTAATCCTGCATTAGTCTATTTTTCTCAAGATTCACTAGTAAACTCACTTGTTCTTAACTCCACTTACAGTGTTGCGTTTGCGCTGAAAAACATGGGTAACGAAAAAAGTGCCAGTAATTTGTATGGCACAATGCCTCGTCAACAAATTATAGATACGGTCAAAAAGGCTTCTTATCGAAAACAGTTTGTCACCGGAAATATTCCAACCTTGGCGCACAACAAGCCTTTTGTGTCTGGTGTTAAAAAAAACTTAGTTATAATACTTGAGGAAAGTTTAGGTGCCCGATTTGTTGGGGAACTTGGTGGGTTAGATATTACGCCTGAACTTGATGAGCTTTATCAACAAGGGTGGGGATTTGACAACCTTTATGCTACGGGCACGCGATCCGTAAGAGGTATTGAAGCAATTACCACAGGTTTTACACCATCACCATCTCGCTCGGTAGTTAAACTATCTAAATCGCAGCATAACTTTTTTTCACTAGCGGATGTATTGAGTCAAGAAGGTTACAAAACACAGTTTATCTACGGCGGTGAAAGCCATTTTGACAATATGAAAAGCTTTTTTCTAGGAAACGGGTTTAACGATATTGTTGACATCAACCATATTGAAAATCCCCAGTTTATCTCCTCTTGGGGGGTAAGTGATGAGGACTTATTCAATCAAGCAGATAAAGAACTGACTAAATTAAGTAATTCGACAGAGCCATTTTTTAGTCTTGTATTTACTTCTAGTAATCACGATCCGTTTGATATACCACAAGGCAAAGTATCGCTACCCAAAGGGCATAACCCTGAAAACTATAAGCGTGATCTTGCAATTAAGTATGCCGATTACGCACTAGGGAAATTTATAAATAAAGCAAAAACACGGTCGTACTGGGAAAACACCGTATTTTTGGTTGTGGCAGACCATGATGTGCGTGTTTTTGGCTCTGAACCTGTCCCTTTGAAGTCTTTTCATATACCCGCTGTTATTTTAAACAGCGATATGAAAAGTAAACGCGATCCAAGACTCGTTAGTCAAATTGATCTACCTGTTACATTGTTGTCACTTTTAGGAATTGACCAAGCAACCCCTATGCTGGGCTTTGATCTAACTAAAAGTTACCCAGTTGAACGTGCAATGATGCAGTACTACGACAATTTTGCATACCTAGAAAATGAACGCGCTGTCATCCTAATGCCAAATCAACAAACCAGCTATTGGCGCTATAACAAACAAACCAAAATACAAGAAAAAAATGAACAGCAAAACGCAGATCAAACGTTAGCTGAAAAGGCACTCGCTCATGTGTTATTTAGCAACTTAGCTTACACCGAGCAGCTTTATCGTTTAGCTAATAAAAATAGCGATAAGGAATAATTATGAAAATTGCTTTTAAAAGATTTTGTATTTCGTCTTGGCAAGTAAGTTACAGCCAATTTGTTTGCTTAGTTTCAATGTATATCGTTATCGCATTTAATGGCTTGTTTTTATACAATACTTTTATGGCTGCAACACAGTCAGGGCATATAAATTGGCTTTTTATCGCGTCAATCCCTCTATTGCTTTTCTCATTGACTGTTTTAGTTTTAAGTTGGTTGTCCTTAATTACTTTTGTTAAACCTATACTTCTATTTAGTGTTTTAGTTTGCTCATTGTTGTTTTATTCAACACTTAACTATGGCGTTATTTTTGACAAAAGCATGTTACAAAATATCGTTGAAACAAATTCAGGTGAAGCATTTTCATATTTAAACTTTCAGCTTGTGTTATTTATTGTTTTATTGGGAGTTGTACCTACTTACTTATTTTCCAAGTTCACAATTATAGGGAGTTTTAGAGCACGTTTAAAAAGCTTTGCAAAGCTAAATCTACTTGCTTTGCTCTGTTGTGCCTTAATAGTAGTAACTTTTTATAAAGAATACGCTTCTGTTGGGCGTAACAACCGACAAGTAACAAGTTATATCACCCCGTTTTCATTCTATACAGCGGGTTATAAATACCTGAGGGATAATTACTTTTATCCACCATTACCTTTCAAGGTACTCGATAAATTGCCCAGTTTAAAAAATAAAACGAGCACTTCGCTAACAGTAATGGTTGTCGGGGAAACAGCTCGGGCGGCTAACTTTTCACTACAAGGCTATAGTAGAGCAACGAATGCTTATACTCCCAAGTTAGGCGTAAAGTATTTTAGTGATGTTTCATCATGTGGAACTGCGACGGCTATTTCAGTCCCCTGTATGTTTTCACGACTGAACCGCAAAGAATATGATTCTCGGCTTGCTAGTAGTCAAGAGAATGCTCTAGACATAATTCAACGTAGTGGTGTTGAAGTAACATGGATTGATAATAACAGCAGCTGTAAAGGAGTGTGTGCTCGCATCAAATCGGACAACATTGAGCCGAATAAAGAAGATCCGTTATGTGATGGTCATTACTGTTTTGATGAAATATTAGTTACGAAACTAGCAGACAAGATAGCTACTAGTAACGCTAAACATAAATTGGTTGTTCTACATATGATAGGCTCACATGGACCAACTTATTATCGTCGTTACCCTGAACACGAGAGTTTGTTTAAACCTGATTGCTCTCGAAGCGATATTCAGAACTGTAGTACAACTGAACTAACAAACACATATGATAATACTATCGCATACACAGACAAGGTGTTGAGCCAGTTGATAAAAGTATTACAAACAAGTAACGAAACGAAGAAGTCACTTCTATATGTGTCAGATCACGGTGAGTCACTTGGTGAGAAAGGTTTATACCTTCACGGGTTTCCATATGCATTAGCACCAAGCGAGCAAACCCATATTCCAATGATTTTTTGGAGTAATAAACTCGCTAACTCTAAATTTAATCATTGTATTGAGTTACAACGCTCAAAAGTATTTTCACACGACAATATTTTTGACACTTTACTTGGCTTAACTCAAGTAAGCAGCAGTCAATACCAACCTGAATACGATATTTTTAACGCCTGTAAGGCCCTAAGTCTATAAAGAGAGTTTCCAATGCAATTTGATAGTGCAAATAAGCCGTCAGGTATTAATCGAGTAGTTTTAGCTTTTAAAAATTCACAGCGTGCATTTAAATGGCTTGCTAAAAATGAAGCCGCTTTTAAACAAGAGCTTTTTTTACTCGCTTTATCGCTAACTATTATTTCGATTTGGCAGATAGGTATTTACGAAAAGGTCATGCTACTAATCTCTGTTTTATTTGTGATATTCGCAGAGGTTGTTAATACAGCAATAGAAGCAACAATAGACAGAGTTGGCTTAGAGATTCATCCATTGTCAGGTCTCGCTAAAGATTTAGGCTCCGCAGCAGTATTAATTGCGCTATTGATATGTTCATTCGTCTGGATTTCTGTATTTATAAGCTATATTGGTTATTTTTAAAATTTATCCAATCTCAATGATCGCTTATCGCTCAATTGCGACCGTCGCCTAAACTCGTTTTAGGGCAGAAACGAGTTAAACCTGGAAGGCAACTCCACGCCCTGAGCCACTCGACAACATAAAATATTGATTATAACTGGCAAGGTATTTTACTGTGTCGGATGGCGCTTCGCTTGTCCGACCTACACTAGCTGATGAAGTATCATGAATCAAGCCTGAGCGTTCAAGTTAAAACGTATTCAACTAACAGCTAAAAACTAATAGCTAACAGCTAGCTCTTCTCAAACCTTGGCACCTTTCGCTTATCGGCTTTGCTCATAGTCAGTTCTGCTACTTCCTCTTGCTTTAACTTGTCGGGTTTGTCCTCTAATGACTGCTGATTGGCATTTTCATAAGAAAGCTCGGTAAGCAGCGCAAAGTGGTCTGAGCCATATTTTGCGAGGCGCTTAATACGTTTTACTTTGAACCCTTGGCTATGAAATAGATGATCGAGCGGCCAGCGCATAAAAAAGTAACCAGCATGGAATGTGTTATAAAAACCGCGACCTTTACGGGGATCTAAAAAGCCACTTATTTGCATAAATAAACGTGTGCTGCGCGACCAAGCTACATCATTTAAATCGCCCGCTACAATGGTTGGGCGAGTTGGATTTTTTACCGCTTTGGCAACCATGATTAATTCGCTATCACGCGGACGCGATGAATCTTCTTCAGTTGGGCTAGGTGGTGCGGGGTGAATAAAGTGCCCCTGCATTTTTAGGCCTTCGTCGTTTTCAAATAAAATATGAATTGAAGGAATATCATCTTCAATGAGCTCACATATTTGGGCATCGAGTAATTTAAATTTGCTGTATAAATGCATGCCATAGCGGTTGTCTTTCGGGCATTCTATATAGTAAGGGTAATCTTTTTTAAGCACCGATAACTTTTCTTCCCACCAGCTATCGCTTTCAAGGGTAATGAGTAAATCAGGTTTATGCTGATTCACCAACGTTATTAGTTGCTCGCTATTGTGATTCGACATAAGCACATTTGCCGACATTATTCTTATGCTGTGCTGGCTACTTTTACTTGCGCTTTGTACTTCTTTTTTTGCAAGCCAAGTATAAGGAAAAATCCACTTCCCTTGTAATATCATAATAATTAAGGCTACGATCGTAATAAAAGCATAGTGTGTATTACTGTTTAACCATAATAAAAATAACGCGCTAACAAATATAAAACTAGCAATATAAAACACCTGTAAGCGGACAAAGTCGCAACTTCTAACCAAGTAGTGTTGGCTGTATGACATAGGTAGTAAAGTTACCAGTAAAAAAAAGCCAGTAGTTACAGCCAACAATGTAAGCATTACTTAAATCCCTTTAAATTAATTTAGCGACTCAAAATTGATAAGATTTCTCGTGTGTCGTGTACTAAGTGAATAATTTTACGGTCGATTTCAATACTTACAGTACCATTATTTTTCGAACGTTCAACAACTCTACCACGTTTGTATATATCAACTTCTAAAATGTCACCGGTATAGTAACGCTTACTTTTACCAGGTGGGGTCCACCCTGCACGAAGTAGCTGCTTTTTCTCTTTTTTAGAAAGAGAGTTATGATCATGATGCTTGTGTTTTTTATGGCCAACCTTTTTACCTTGGTGCTGACCATAATTATTTTTGTTTGGTTTAGCCTGTGCACCAACTGATGCCAGCGCAAGTGTGATGAGTGCGGTATAAATAACTGCTTTCATGGATATCTCCAGTGCTAATAGTCATCTAAGACTAACAAGCTAGGATGAACATCAAATGAAATAGCCCTTAAATTTAAACTTACGGTGTTAACGGTGTTTATACTGAGTTTTACAGTGGCTGCGCATAATAGCGGGATAGCGTAACTTTAAGTGCTTAGTTTTACGCCCTGCGTGGCGCTTACGCCACACTTTAAAGCTTCCCTTAGAAATATGATCTCGCATAAAAACGACAAGCTGAGGGTATTTTAATCCGTATAATTGTTCAATGGCTTCGAAGGGCGTTCTGTCTTCCCATGCCATTTCTATGATGCGTGATTGCTGCTCTGCGTCAAACATAATGCCTTCCAAAAATGTTTATATACGCGTTAAAAATACGCAAAGATCATCAATTTCATGAGTCACTTTAAAATTAAAAAATAGGTTATATACTTAAAAGAAAATGGATTTGATAGTTATGCGCTTTATTTTATTAATCTTCGCTTTAACGGCGTCATCGTTAGCCTTTGCCGAACCAGGTAAAACATTGCGCTGCGTTACAACTCACTACCCGCCTTATACTATTTTCGACGAGCAAAAAAACACATTTACAGGCTCAGACATTGATCTGATAAATTACTTAAAGCAAAGCTTAGGTTTAAACATTAAAGTAATACACTTACCCTGGGCACGTGTAAAAAAAGAAATGATCCTAAACTATTACGACTGTTATTTTTCCTTGGCGACAAATACACTGCGCGAAAAACATTTAGAGTTTACTCAGCACCCTACACATGTCACCAAGTTGGGACTGTTTGCTTTAAATAAAAACTCGCTAAATAACGAAGACTTTTCTCACACTAGAATAGCTATGCTCCGAGGCGTTGCCTTACCTAATGAAATAGCTGATAAGTACAAAATATTGCCTAAAAATATAATACATTCACTTTCAACATCAGATTCATTTAAATTATTAGAAAAAAAACGCGTCGATTATGTAATCACCAATTATCAGGCTGGTCTTTGGTTTGCTAAAAATAATACAGGCATTTATGCTCGCCAGTTTGATGAATCTAGCTTGCCTGTTTATATTGCATTCAAACCAGGTGTCGTCGATATAAACATAATTAATGAGCAAATTAAACGCTTTAATGGCCGCTAATTGGTTAACGTTAGTATGTGCTTTAACGCAACAAGTTTAAATGCATACAAAAACCACATATCATCAACCTAAGCTATTTTCACAACGTTTTAGGTATGTATGAAATATTATTGTTTACCGCTGATTTTGCCGTTTAGCCAAGCTGTTTTTGCCGATCAGAAAAGCACAGACCCAATTGAAGTTATTACCACTACAGCATCAAGGGTAGAAGCACTTTCTACCCCCCTTCCATTGTCGATCTCTACATTAACCGAGGCGCAACTTAATAGTATTGCACCTACTCATATTGAAGAAGCCCTACAACGCGTTGCTGGCGCTAATATACAACGCGGCAATGGCCAAGAATATTTACCTGCGCTTCGCTCCCCGGTTTTATCAGGTGCCGGCGCATGTGGTGGTGTGTTAACTCTAGAAGATGGTATTGCCCTTCGGGCTGCGGGCTTTTGTAATATAAACGAGCTATTTGAAGCGCATAGCGAAATGGCAAAGCGTATTGAAGTATTAAAAGGCCCGGGGTCTGCGCTTTATGGCTCTAACGCTGTGCATGGTGTTATTAACGTAATAACGCCCGATACCACCCAGGGTGACGGTTTATTAGGCTTAGATTATGGCTCATACGGTTACGCACGCGTTAAATTACGCGCAGGAAAAGACTATGGCAACAGTGGTATTGGCATAAACGCTAGCATTACTGACGACACCGGGTATCGTGATGATGAAAGTGTTAAGCAGCAAAAAGTAAACATTCGTCATCGTTTAGAGCGTGATAACGTATTGCTTACGTCGGGTATCACATACACACATTTAGACCAGCAAACGGCTGGTTTTATTACAGGGTTCGAAAGCTATAAAAATGAAGATATAGCACAGCAAAACTTTGACCCTGAGGCATTTAGAAAGGCAACCTCCTTGCGTGCATGGAGTAATGCAACATGGCAATTAGCCAATAACGATGTGCTTTCTACCACTGTGTATATGCGCGACCAAAACATGGACTTTTTTAAGCACTTTTTGCCGGGCACGCCGCTTGAAAAAAACAGTCAAACAGGTATTGGAATTCAATCGCTTTATCAGCACCCTATAAATAATAACGTAACTATAAACTTAGGCTTAGATGGCGAGTATACCCAAGCCTCATTTTTACAAAGTCAAAATGAGGCAACGCAAGGATCTGCATTTTTAGTCGCTACCGTGCCACAAGGTAAGCATTATGATTACGATGTTAATGCGACCCTCTATGCACCATTTGCATCACTAGATTGGCAATTAAATAAATGGCTGATAACCGCAGGGGTGCGTTACGAACACATGCAATACGACTACACAAACAATATGCTTGCGGGCAGAACAAAAGAAGACGGCAGCGAGTGTGGGTTTGGTGGCTGTAGGTACAGCCGCCCTGCCAGCACTGAAAATAGCTTTAGCAATGCCTCGCCTAAGCTTGGAATAAGTTACCAGTACAACACTAATAACATGTTTTACGCTAACTTTTCTCGTGGTTACCGAGCGCCACAAGCTGCAGAGTTGTACCAACTACAACGTATGCAAACCACGACTGATTTAAATGAAGAAATAGCCAACAACGCCGAATTTGGTTTAAAAGGAATATACAGTAAACTTAGTTACGGCTTATCTATCTATGCCATGAGCAAACACAATACTATTTACCGCGATAGCGACTTTTTTACTGTAAATGATGGCAGCTCTCGCCATAGAGGGGTTGAACTTGAGCTTGATTATCAATTAACAAATAATGTGTCGGTTAACTTTGCAGGCACACATGCCAAACACAGTTACACAAATGATCAGATAATTAGTGGCTTAAACATAAATGGCAACGACATAGATACGGCGCCTCGCAACATCGCAAACCTCGATGTTACTTGGCAAGCGCTTAGTAATGCACGGTTTGCATTACAGTGGCATCATGTTGGAAACTATTACACAGACCCCGAAAACTTAAATAAATACGAAGGCCACTCAGTTTTAAGTTTTAGAGCCCAATGGCAAGTAACTAAAAATGTTGAGGTTTTGGCTCGCATTATTAACCTAACCGACGAAGACTATGCTGAGCGAGCTGATTACACCAGTTTTACTGGCGATAGATACTTCCCGGGTAAACCACGCAATGCAATGTTATCGGCATCGTATACTTGGTAAATAAAGCTTATTTAAACAAAGCGACTTATATACGCTGTAAGTCGTTTTGTTTTTTTATTACAAGCATACGTTTAATCAAGCATTTACAGGACTAATTTTGTGGAGTGCTATCAAATGCATCAACATGATGTAAATCATCAAGCCAAGGCAGTGCTGACTTCGTCCAAATTTGTATTGAAGGTTTAAATAAATCACGTTGAGCAATCGCCCCTATGCGTAGCCCATATATGCGATCGATAGGTGACTCATTTGTTGCATAAAGTGATGTGCCGCAATTGGCACAAAAACCTTGCGCTCGCTTATTGCCACTTTGCGCTGTTTTTATATACTCTTTAGGTTGCCCTTTTGTAAAATTAACCGAATTAAGCTCTGCAATTACAACGGCTCTAAATGGGCCACTCGACATGCGTTGGCAATCACTACAGTGGCACACTACTACATTATTATTTTGTGACGTGGCCTCGTAAGTTATATCGCCACAAAAACAGCTTCCTGTAATTTTCATATAGTAACCCTCTAACTTAGTTCTATAAAACCTTCACATATATTTACGTACTGTACTTAAAGTACATTGAGTTAGCTTATGACTTTCACTAACTCAATTCTTAGGAGTCTACTTTTTACTTTCTAAGTAATCGACCGCTAACTGGCTCAATGCTTTAGTGCCTACTTTAAATGATGACTCATCAGCATAAAAATAAGGTGAGTGATTACTTGGTACCGTTTTTAAATCTTGGCTATTTGGCGTACCACCTAAAAATACAAATACACTGGGGATTTCTAATGCATAAAACGAAAAGTCTTCTGCACCAGTAATTTTATCCATTTCCACTACGTTACTTTTACCCGCCGCTTTTGCAAGGGTTGGTAGCATCTGTGCAGTAAGGGCCGGGTTATTAACCGTTACCGGGTAGCCTTCGTGAATATGTACATCGGCTGTTGCTCCCGACGACTTAGCAATATGTGTAGCCGTTGTTTTTATTTTTTCAAAAATCTGTGCTCTATTATTCATGTCAAAATTGCGAATAGTACCTACCATTTCAACTTTTTCAGGAATTATATTGTTACGCACCCCACCTGCTATTTTGCCAAACGAGACTATTGCTGGCTCTTTGGTTATGTTTACTTGGCGGCTCACAATATGATTAACGCCCGTTACTATTTGTGCAGCTGCTGCAATAGGATCTACACCCGTCCAAGGAGCTGATCCATGCGCTTGTCGGCCATTAACCGTTATTTCAAACCGGTCAGAACTTGCCATAGCTGGGCCGCTTCGATAACCAATTTTTCCCGTATGTAGGCTCGATGTTATGTGAAGACCAAATGCCACGTCGGGTTTATATTTAGTAAATATCCCCTCTTTTAGCATTAACTCTGCACCACCTTCTTCACCTATGGGTGCGCCTTCTTCTGCAGGCTGAAACAAAAACATAATATTACCGTGAAGCTCGCTTTTCATATCGGCCAATACTTGTGCTGCCCCCATCAACATGGCGACATGCGTGTCATGCCCGCAGGCATGCATAACCCCCACATCTACACCGCGGTAGTTTGTTGTTTTTGTTGATTTAAAGGGTACATCTGTTTTTTCGGTTACAGGCAGTGCATCCATATCAGCACGTAACATTACTGTAGGCCCCGGTTTTGCGCCTTTTAAAATACCCACTACGCCGGTGTAAGCAATGTTAGTTTGTACTTGCATACCCAACGACTTCAAATGTTTAGCCACAATACCTGCGGTACGCGTTTCGCGGTTACCCAACTCTGGGTTTTGGTGAAAGTCGCGTCGCCATTCTATTACTTGCTGCTCTACATTTTCAACGTGCTGATCAAGGTTTGCCTTTGCGTTAAATGCACCAAACGCAGCAAGACCCAATGCCACTGAAAGTAGTGATTTTTTCATCCTATTTTCCTTTATTATTATAATGAAACCCAACAACCGATTTAGTGTTATCGAGGAATGCTGTTGAGTTATAGCCTACACCATTTTAAATACACTATCCTTAAACCGCACAGACGACATAGATTTACTCTGCGATACTAAAATTGAATTTAAATGTTAAATGTAATTAAAACAAAAAAACCAATCGCGCATACAATTGGTTTTAATAATCAAACTCAGGCTTTTTGTATTAACTAGCTTGAGGGTCGTAAGCATTTGCATTTTTTATGCTGTTAAAATCGTTAAACCGTACATTGTGCTGGCGCATTACGTCGAGGATTTTTTTGCTCAGCATTTGGCGCAGGTAAAAAGGTTGGTTTGGTACAAAGTGGTGAATAGTGTGCGTTTTACCAAAATTGAAGCAAAAAAGGTTAAACGGCATAAACAAACGGCTTGTAATTACGTGTGTTTGCTCAAGCATATTATTTACGCCGCCATAATAGTGCATGCTTGAGGTAACAAAGTTAAGCGAGCTTGAGCGCACTATATTTGGCACAATTAACACAATCATCATAAATTCAAACACATTTAAAACCTCTAACGCTAGAGCCGGGGTGCTTGCTTCAATGGGTACAAAAAAGTTAATTGTATGGAATATAATTACACTATACAAAATAATAAAATATGTAGTTGTTACTGGAAAGCCCGCATTAAACACGCTTAAAAAACTAAATCCTTTAATTTCTTTACTAAAACGTTTAGTATTAATAACTAAACTGAGTAAACCGTCCACAATAACAAGCGCACGCACAAATGGATTTTTAATGCCATTACCCACTAGGCGCTCTTCGAGATCTTGCTCCGTACCTGATGTTTTATGATGATGTAAATGCATTTTGCGGCGATACCATGGGCTAATGGTGTTTGGCCTCATTAACCAAACCGTTAACATCATAAAATTGTGAATTAAAGGCTGATTACTAAAATACTGTTTATGAATGAGGTCATGCTCAAGTTCGTGAGAAATCGAAGCCGCCATAGCTGCCAAAATAATACAAGCCCATGCAGGTATAATGGCAAGGTAATACAAAACCCCAACACCAATTAAAGCACTCAACGAGAGCAATAATATAACAAGCCCAATGGTATTTTGATGAGCAAGCAAAGGGTATTTTTGGCGAAGTACTGCCTCTTCGGCTTTTATAGCTTTAACAATTGCTTGAATATTTCGTTTGGCACTTAGCTGAGTCATATGAACGTTCTTAAAACCGTGTTGTAAACATGATACTTAATTACATTATACGCTAAAACATTTAAGTTGGATTTCATTGTATTTAAGCAAAAAATCAATTTTTAAATGTTAAGCCTAATTTCCTATCTAAAAGGGTTAAATATTTAATATATAAAATGGTAAGCACTTCAAAAGAGCGTTAATTAAACGTAACAAATGTGGATTTACCTGCATTTACCCTATAATCTATATTATAAATAACATAGTTGTACGGGAAAGCCCTTAAATTATGAACACTTTTCAATCTATTTATAAAGAAGGCAAATGGCAAACGTCGCTACCTAAAAAATCTGATGCTGCATTAGTATTTGCTTTTGGTGACAGACATGCCATGGCAACATCACACATGTTGTCTCAATTAAAATCATCTTTTCCTGAGGCTGAAATTGTAGGGTGTTCTACCAGCGGAGAAATTCAAGGTAGTGAAATACACGACGAAAGTATAGCGCTGACCGCCGTCCACTTTGAGAAAAGTCATGTTGTTGCCAAGTCAGATAATATTAGTAACTATGCCGACTCAAGCTCTTTGGGCACCGCACTTGTAAATCAATTAGATCATAATGGCTTACGTTATGTGTTTGTTGTTTCTGATGGGCAGCTTATAAACGGCAGCGAACTCATTGAGGGTATTACTGGCGCATTACCTAAAAACGTACTTGTAACTGGTGGCTTAGCGGGTGATCAGGCTCGCTTTAAAGAAACCATAGTATGGCACAACGATAACGTTACTAAAGGCCTAGTTGTTCTTGTCGGGTTTTATGGCGAAAAGTTAAATATTAGCCATGGCACGATGGGGGGGTGGAAACCATTTGGCCCTATACGCGAAATTACCAAATCAACTAAAAATACCCTTTATGAAGTAGACCACAGTCCTTCACTGGAATTGTACAAAACGATGCTAGGTGAATACGCTGACGGGCTGCCAAGCTCTGCTTTGTTATTCCCGCTATCTATGCAAGAAGTTGGTGAAGAACAATCCGTAGTCAGAACCATTTTAAGTATTGATGAAGATAAAAAAAGCATGACCTTTGCAGGTAATCTTCCTGAAGGGGCTAAATGCCAATTAATGCGCGCAAACTACGAAAATCTAATTGATGGAGCACAACAAGCGGGTGAAGCCGCCATACACATGATGGGCAGTAACCAGCCTACTCTTGCGCTTTTAGTGAGCTGTGTTGGTCGACGAATGATACTTGACCAATTAATTGAAGAAGAACTTGAAACAATCGCAGACTTACTTCCCGAGAACTGCACTAGAACCGGGTTTTACTCTTACGGCGAGTTATCGCCTCATGTTCCTTTTGGCCCGTGTCATTTACATAATCAAACCATGACACTCACCTTGCTAACTGAAGACTAAGAGGTTTACAAGTTGCATAAACTGCTAGCACGCCAGTTAAAACGGAGTAAGGTTGATGAAAGCTTCGTTCAAGAGTATACCGATATTATATCGCGGGTATCTGATGCTTATGAACAGAATGAGCGCGAAATTAATATTTTAGAGCGGTCATTATTTATTACGTCCAATGAATTAAATGAACGCAATGATTTACTTAAAAACCAGCTTAATGAGCTTTCAGATACACAGCAACAATTAGAACATTCAATTAGTGTGCTCAATGCAACATTTGACGCTATAGGCGAACAAGTTACTGTGCTAGACCTAAAAGGTAACGTTGTGAGCGCCAATATAATGGCCAGAGAGTTCTTCGAGCGCTTTAATTTAGACGCATATAATTACTTTAGCCAAATAGATAAAGTAATAAAAAAAGGCAACAAAAGCGCCGACATTATCGCGCAATTAAAAGCAGACTCAAAACAGACATTGAGTGGCGAGTTTGAATCTATCGACGACAAACATTATAGTTACCGCTCACTCCCTCAGCTTAAAAATGGCCAACTTATTGGTCGTGTTTTTTGTATTCGTAATATTAGCGTTGAAAAAGAACATGAAGAAATCATTCATTTTCAAGCCTACCATGACGCCCTAACTGGATTAGCAAACCGTCAATTATTTATGGACCGCCTTGAGCATTCATTAACGCTTGCTAGACGTGATGACTCGATGACCGCAGTGCTCTTTTTAGACTTAGACAACTTTAAGCGAGTTAACGACACTGAAGGACATAAGGGCGGGGACGAACTACTAATTAAAATGGTAGAGCGTATTAACCACCGTTTAAGAGAGCAAGACACACTTGCACGAATAGGTGGAGATGAGTTTGTAATACTTGTTGAGCTTGTTAAGTCAAAAAATAATATTGAAAACCTTTGTGACGCATTGTTAGAAACAATAAGTAAAGAGTTTATTATAAATGGGCGACCTCAATATGTATCATCAAGCATTGGAATTGCACTGTACCCACAAGATGGTATTACGCCCGACTCCTTACTGAGTAACGCCGATATGGCGATGTATGATGCAAAAAATAATGGCAAAAATGCATACCGTTTTTATCACAGAAAACTAGAAGCGCATGCCCGTGAACAAATGGATATTGAGCGCGAACTTCGTAAAGCGATAAATAACCAAGAATTAGAAATATATCTTCAGCCTAAAATAGGTTTAGACTGCAATCAAATTTTAGGAGCAGAAGTTTTGATGCGCTGGTTTACGGCTAGCGGAGAGTCTGTACCGCCCGATTTATTTATTCCTATTGCTGAATCAACCGGGTTAATAAAAAAAATAGGTGAATTTGCTATTAGCTCGGCTATATCGCTATTAGAACAATGGCAAAAAGAGAACATAACGCCTTTAAAACTTGCGGTTAACTTATCAATTATTGAGTTTCAGGATGAGCACTTTATTGATTACATTATTGAAAGCATCTCGAATTCAACAATTAGTGGCAATCAATTAATTATTGAGTTGACTGAATCTATTTTTATGGAAAATAAAGAGAAGATGAGTAAAACCATGCATAAGCTAAAACACTATGGTGTTGCGTTTGCGCTGGATGACTTTGGTAAAGGTTACTCCTCTTTTAGTTATTTACAGTTATTACCTATCGATTATTTAAAAATAGACAAATCGTTTTTACAAAATGTAATCACTGATGAACAAAGCGCCGCCATTGCCAAATGTATTATCGATATCGGTCATAATTTGGATTTAGCTATTATTGCAGAGGGAATAGAGGATCAAGAAACGCTCGATTACGTATCAAAGGCACAATGCGAAATGGCGCAAGGATTTTTTATGTACCGCCCTATGCCTTCTGATTCATTTACAAAACTAATACAAAAACAGCCCACTCAAAGCGATATGACCATTTAAAATTTAATGCATCATATTTTAAAATATCATCTTGAGTGCCGAGTCCGTAATCACAAATTTCAGACATAAAAAAACCCCTGCTAAATCTAGCAGAGGTTATAAAAAGTGGTACCAGCGGCCGGACTCGAACCGGCACTCCTTTCGGAAGGGGATTTTGAATCCCCCATGTCTACCAATTTCATCACGCTGGCATCATTTTTCTTTAACCTTCTAAACACGAGAAGATAAAGAAAAACCACTTTAGAGCTTAGGATTATTTATGTTTCCTCGTCTCTATGCCAAGCATTATACAAACAATAGGGTTAGCAGCAAGCCTTTTATTACATAAGCATGATCAACCGCTTAACATTTAGGCAACTATTAACATTTAAAAATTAAAGCACCATGCAAATAAAGTACTTTTAAAAATACGGATATTGTTTAAACCTAGAGTTAAATGATACCAACATACTATAGCACTTAGTATTTTTGCGCTTTTTTGCTAAACTAGCCACACATTAACAGTGAGAGTATTTTTATGTCGGGTGAGTTTCCACGTGCTGGTTTTTGGCGCCGTTTTGCGTCGCTTATATACGACTCTTTAGTCGTCATTTCGTTATCTATGCTAACCGCTATTTTGTACTTTGCTGCAATCCAAGTGTTAATTTCAACGGGTCTTATTGAGCAAACAGAAGGCCAAGACCCTGCTGCATTTATAGAAAATTCGCCTTTACTAGATGGCATTCGCAGTGCGTTATTTGTGGGCGTTAATGTTATCTTTTTTAGTTACTTTTGGACCAAAAGTGGGCAAACAATTGGTATGCGAGCATGGCGTTTAAGAGTGCAAACTAACGACGGTAATTTAATTAGCTGGTCGCAATCCGTTATTCGCTGTCTTGCCGCGTTACTTGGTTTAGGCAACTTAGTCGTGTTAGTTGATTTTAAAAATAAAAAAGCATTACAAGATTACTTATCTAAAACAGAGGTTGTTGCGCTTTCAAAAGAAGAGAATAAACGCATATACCGCGAGCTCGATTAGCCTGTAAATACATAATGATATAATCATTTAAAAACAAAAAGGGTGACTAATAGTCACCCTTTTTGTTTTTAAATATGAGCGCTTATACCCGTTTATTCATCAAGTAAGTCGCAAAGCCTATAAAAATAACACTAGGCAGCACGGCGCCGATTATGGCAGGTATTTGGTAAACCATTACCACAGGACCAAATATCTCGTTTGTTAAATGAAATACAATGCCTGTAACCACTCCCATGATTATACGTGCGCCCATAGTTACTGTACGTAATGGGCCAAATATAAACGAAAGCGCAACCAGTAACATAACCGCAACCGACACAGGTTGCATAAACTTACGCCAAAGAGCGAGATCGTAAGTACTGGTATCTTGCTCGTTTTGCTCTAAATAACTTAAGTACGACCATAACCCTGTAAACGATAGCGACTCGGGCTTTACAGATACAACCCCTAACTTTTCGGCGGTTAGTTGCGATGGGTAAAACTCTTCTGAATGTAGCTCAGTAGTAATTAACTCATCCGTAATAATGACTTTGTTTACATCACGTAAAAGCCACCCATCTTTTCGGCTAATTGCTTCTTTAGCTTTAGTAATTTGAGTCAGTTCAAGCGAATTATCAAAATAGTACATGTGCAAACCGTTAAGCCTACCGCTTTCGTCCACATCTTCTATATTTATAAAGTTATTTCCATCTTTTGCCCAAACCCCTTTTTGTGCGCTAAACACATCACCGCCATGTATCGCTTGGTTTCGCATTTCTTTTGCACGTAACTGTGCCTCTGGCGCGCCCCACTCGCCAAGCGCCATCATACAAATGGCCATAAACATGGCGGTTTTCATCACCGAACCAATAATTTGCAACCGCGACATACCCGCAGCTTGCATAACCACTAATTCACTATTTGAAGCAAGCGCACCAAGCCCTGTTAAGCCACCAATCAATGCAGCCATAGGAAAAAACACCACTAAATCACCAGGAATACTGTATAACGTATACAGCATGGCTGTGATCAAATCGTAACTACCACGCCCTACCGATTTTAACTGCTCAATAAATTTAATTAAGGTGCTGATCCCAACTAAAACCAACAAGGCAAAGCCTGTCGTTTGTAAAATGCTGCGCCCTAAATACCAATCGAGTGTTTTCATCATGAGCTTAGCTCCCGCTTAGTAACAACAGCTTTAAGCAAAGCACCAATTGGTCGACCTTTAATAATTAATAAGCCACCAATAAATAACGCGCTCAAGTGAATCCACCAAAGCCCAATTGACGGCGGTATTTTGCCATCTTCTATCGCAAATTTAGCGGCATTTAATAAAATAAAATACCCAAGATACAAACTGATAGCAGGTACTAATTTAGCAAATTTACCCTGACGAGGATTAACCACACTTAGCGGCACTGCTAGCAAAGTAAGAAGTGGTATAGAAAGGGGTATAGCGATACGCCACTGCCATTGAGCAATAGACTCAGGGGTGTTAATGGCGAGTAACTGATTAGTTGGCACGGCTTCTAATTTACGGCGTTGATGTTCTATTTCTTGTTCGCGAATTTGCACACTGTAGCCATCAAACTCGGTCAGGTTTAATGCAGCCGTTGTGCCGTCGGTTTCGTATCGTTTTCCATCGGTTAACACTAACTGTTGCTCACCGTTTTGCGCTTCAATTACCACGCCTTGCTCTGCGTATACTAGTCGAGCTAACTCATCGTTATCACTATTTGGCAGCTGTGCAACAAACACTTTGTTTAACTCTTTTCCACCATTCTCAATGTTATGGATAAACACTACGGCTTTTTCGTTACCTGTTTCTTGGAAACGACCAGCCCTTAGTGCTGATAGCCCTGCGTCAGCTTTAGCTTGCTCTTTTAATTGATATTCTTGTTCACTGGCCCATGGCGCTAGGTACATAGTTAATGCGCCAGCCAAAAGCGCCAAACCTGCGCTTGATATTAAAGTTACACGCACTACATACCATTCGCTCACACCACATGCTTTTAATACCGTCATTTCGCTATCGGCATAAATACGGCTATAGGCTAAAATAATGCCTAGAAATATACTCAATGGAAGAATCAGCGAGGCAAGCTGTGGTAACTTTAACGCAATCATCGACAGCACTAACTGGGCAGGAATGCTCCCCTCTGATGCGTCACCTAAAATAACCACCAGCTTTTGTGATAAAAAAATGGTCATTAAAGTTAAAAATACGGCGACCTGCGATTTTAAAACCTCAGCGGTCAAATAACGAAAAATAAGCAATGCTCGCCCCTGTTAAACTTAGTATTTCACCACAATAGTGAGTGTCGAATAGTTAAATAGCTATTTTGAACAGTTTATACCGACAAATAGGGTATTATTATAAGCCATCAAAATTAATTATCCTACCTAAGTGCAAGATATAATGTTGCATTAGTAGCCCTTAAGCATATAAAGTTCAATTACACAGTAAGAGTCGGTAAAAATCAGCTAAAATGAGTATTATCTCTACATAAGCTGAGCAGCTAATACTAGAAAATATTATTTTTGGTCTTATTTAATAGCTTAAATGACTCACAACCAGGAGCAACAATGGAATTTAGCGTAAAAAGTGGTAGCCCAGAAAAGCAACGCAGCGCATGTATAGTCGTTGGCGTTTACGAGCCACGCAGGTTATCCCCCATTGGTGAACAACTCGACAAAATCAGTGATGGTTATATTTCAAATCTACTTCGCCGTGGTGACCTAGAAGGGAAACCTGGACAAGTTTTATTATTGCATCATGTCCCTAACGTATTAAGCGAGCGTATTTTACTTGTAGGCTGTGGTAAAGAGCGCGAGCTTGATGACAAGCAATATAAACAAATTATCTCTAAAACAATAAATACCTTAAACGATACAGGCTCTATGGAAGCAGTATGCTTTTTAACAGAGCAGCACGTTAAAGGCCGAGATACTTACTGGAAAGTACGTCAGGCCGTTGAAACAACGCAAGATTGCCTATACACGTTTAATCAGCTTAAAAGTAAAAAAGTAGACCCGCGTCGTCCACTTCGTAAAATTGTATTCAACGTACCCACACGCCGCGAACTCACTATTGGCGAAAGCGCTATTGAGCATGGCTTAGCAATTGCAGCTGGCAGTAAACTATGTAAAGACGTAGCAAACATGCCACCCAATATTTGTAACCCAGCTTACTTAGGTGAACAAGCTCAAGAGCTGGCTACCAATTTTGATAACATCACCGTTGACATTATTGGCGAAGAAAAAATGGCTGAGCTTGGTATGAACTCATACTTAGCGGTTGGCCGTGGTAGTGATAACGAATCAGTGATGTCGGTTATTAACTACAAAGGTGCAAGCGATGATCAAGCGCCAATAGTACTTGTTGGCAAAGGTTTAACGTTTGACTCAGGCGGTATTTCATTAAAACCTGGCGAAGGCATGGATGAAATGAAATACGACATGGGGGGTGCCGCGGGTGTTATTGGCGCAATGCGCGCACTGGCACAAATGCAGTTGCCTATAAACGTAATAGGTATTTTAGCGGGTTGTGAAAACATGCCAAGCTCAAATGCTTATCGCCCTGGTGATATTTTAACAACGATGTCGGGGCAAACGGTTGAAGTACTTAACACCGATGCTGAAGGCCGTTTAGTATTATGCGATGCGTTAACTTACGTTGAGCGTTTTGACCCAGATACAGTCATTGACGTAGCAACACTAACAGGTGCATGTATTGTTGCATTAGGTGCGCATGCAACGGGTTTGCTTGCAAACCATAACCCCCTTGCCCACGACTTATTAAAAGCGTCTGAGCAAAGTGGCGACCGTGCATGGCAACTACCGCTATGGGACGACTATCAAGATCAACTAGAAAGCCCATTTGCTGATTTTACCAATTTAGGTGGCCGTGCGGCTGGCACAATTACTGCGGCGTGTTTTTTATCTAAGTTTACCAAAAAATATAATTGGGCACATTTAGATGTAGCAGGTACTGCATGGCGAAGTGGTGCAAATAAAGGCGCTACTGGCCGCCCTGTTCCTATGCTAACTCAGTATTTATTAAACAGAGCGGGTGTAAGCGAAGCAGCGCAAGATTAATTACCTATTTAACTAAAAATAAGGCGCCACACGGCGCCTTATTTATTTGTGTATTAATTGAAGCAAACCCCGTTATATGGCAAAATCTGCCTCTTAATTTATGTGTATTAACCTAGTACACATTCAATGTCATGGGAAAGCCCGATACAATGAACATGAACGCTAAATTTTTCGTTCTAAAGCAACAGGATGAGTCTAAAGCTCAGGCTGATGATCATTTTGCTTTGGCTGCACAAGTTGCAGCCGATCAGTATCGAAATGGGCAACGTGTTTTTATTTGTGTAAACGACAACGAAACCGCCTGCGCCATTGATGAAATAATTTGGGCATTCGACCCAGACAGTTTTGTACCACACAATTTACAAGGTGAAGGCCCCAAAGGCGGAGCCCCTGTAGAAATTGGTATTACGCCACCTGTTGGCAACCGAAAAGTTTTAATAAACTTGGCTACCCAATTACCGGATTATATTCGTCGATTTAACCAAGTTTTTGATTTTGTCCCCGTAGAACCTGCTGCTAAACAAGCAGCCCGCGAGCGTTTTAAAAAGCTACGCCAACTCGGTGCCAATCTCACCACGCAAGATATTAATAGCTAGCCACTCTGGCAAACTAACCAACTAATTTAAGTACTTATTTAAGGTTCTGTGTAATGGATAAAACCTACAATCCGCAAGATATTGAACAGTCTCTATATCAAGACTGGGAACAAAAAGGCTACTTTAAGCCATCTGGCCAAGGCGTACCGTATTCAATTATGATCCCGCCGCCAAATGTCACGGGTAGCTTACACATGGGCCACGCCTTCCAAGATACAATAATGGATACCTTAACGCGTTTTAAGCGCATGCAAGGTAACAACACATTATGGCAAGTAGGTACTGACCACGCAGGTATTGCAACGCAAATGTTGGTTGAGCGTAAACTGCATGCTGAAGAAGGTAAAACACGCCACGATTTAGGCCGCGAAGATTTTATTAATAAAATCTGGGAGTGGAAAAACGAATCTGGTGGCACAATTACCAAGCAGCTTCGTCGTCTTGGCGCATCGGTTGATTGGGACCGTGAACGTTTTACTATGGACGATGGCCTATCTGAAGCAGTTAAAGAAGTATTTGTTCGCCTTCATAAAGAAAACCTAATTTACCGCGGTAAGCGCTTAGTAAACTGGGATCCTAAATTACACACTGCTATTTCAGACCTTGAAGTTGAAAACAAAGACAAACAAGGCCACATGTGGAACTTACGCTACCCACTAGCTGATGGCGTTAAAACACAAGACGGTAAAGACTACATTGTAGTGGCTACTACGCGTCCAGAAACCATGCTAGGTGACTCTGGTGTTGCAGTAAACCCAGATGACGAGCGCTACACAGATTTAATTGGTAAAGACATTTTATTACCTATCGTTAATCGTCGTATTAAAATTGTTGCTGATGAACATGCCGATAAAGACAAAGGCACGGGTTGTGTAAAAATAACCCCAGCACACGACTTTAACGACAATGAAGTAGGTAAGCGTCATCAAATGCCGATGATAAACATTTTCGATAAAGACGCCGCAATTTTAACGCAAGGTGAAACATACACCTTTGACGGTAAAGAGCTTGAACTTGATGCGCCAATTCCTGAGCGCTTTCATGGCCTTGACCGTTTTGCTGCACGTAAAGCAATTGTGGCTGAATTTGAAGAACTTGGCCTACTTGAAAAAATTGAAGACCATGGCCTAACCGTTCCTTACGGCGACCGCTCTGGTGTAGTAATTGAGCCACTACTAACCGACCAATGGTATGTACGTGTTGCGCCACTTGCTGAACCTGCAAAAGACGCAGTTAAAAACGGCGACATCCAATTTGTACCTAAGCAATACGAAAACATGTACTTTTCGTGGATGAACGACGTACAAGATTGGTGTATTTCACGCCAGCTTTGGTGGGGTCACCGCATTCCAGCCTGGTACGATAGCGAAGGCAACGTATTTGTTGGTCGCGACGAAGCAGAAGTGCGCCGCGATAACAACATTGCAGATGATGTTGCGCTAAGCCAAGACGAAGATGTACTTGATACGTGGTTCTCATCTGCACTGTGGACGTTCTCAACGCAAGGTTGGCCAGAAAATACCGATGATTTAAAAACCTTCCACCCGTCTGACGTGTTGGTAACGGGCTTTGATATTATCTTTTTCTGGGTTGCGCGCATGATCATGATGACGCTGCACTTTATAAAAGATGAAAACGGCAAGCCACAAGTGCCATTTAAAACCGTGTATGTAACGGGCTTAATACGCGATGACAATGGCGATAAAATGTCTAAGTCAAAAGGTAACGTGCTTGACCCGCTAGACATGATTGACGGCATTGAGCTTGAAGACTTAGTACAAAAGCGTACTGGCAACATGATGCAGCCAAAACTTGCTGCAAAAATCGAAAAAGATACCCGCAAAGTATTCGCAAATGGTATTGAAGCACACGGTACTGACGCACTGCGCTTTACCTTAGCGGCAATGGCTTCAACCGGTCGTGATATTAACTGGGATATGAACCGCCTTGAAGGCTACCGTAACTTCTGTAACAAATTATGGAACGCAAGCCGTTACGTATTAATGAACACAGAAGAGCAAGACTGTGGTTTTGCAAGCGATGCTGAAAAAGAGTACTCACTTGCTGATCGTTGGATTTTAGGCCAATACGAAGCAACCGTTAAAACCTACACAGAGCACCTTGATAACTACCGCTTTGACTTAACCGCTAACACGCTTTACGAATTCACGTGGAATCAATTTTGTGATTGGTACTTAGAGCTAACTAAACCCGTATTATTTAAAGGCAGTGAAGCACAACAGCGCGGTACGCGTAATACACTAATTACCGTGCTAGAAAGCTTACTGCGCTTAATGCACCCAATGATGCCATACATCACAGAAACAATTTGGCAACGTGTTGCACCACTTGCAGGCCTTGAAACTACGGGCACTAGCATTATGGTACAAGGCTTCCCTGTTTATAATGAAGCAAGTGTTGATGCACAAGCGATGGACGATTTAGAGTGGGTTAAGCAATTCATTTTAGCGATTCGTAATATTCGTGGTGAAATGGATATTAGCCCAAGTAAACCGCTTAGCGTGTTACTTGCCAACGCATCAAGCGATGATGTACGCCGCATTGAGCAGAACAAATCATTCTTAGCATCATTGGCTAAACTTGAAGAGTTTACAATGCTTGAAAACAAAGACGGGGCACCTGCGTGTGCAACCTCTTATGTTGGCAACCTTGAAATTATGATCCCCATGGCGGGCTTAATTGATGTAGAGGCTGAGCTTGCACGTATTAATAAGCAACTTGAAAAAGCTGAAAAAGGCTTAGCACAAGTGCAAAACAAACTAGCGAACGAAAAGTTTGTAAACAATGCACCTGAAGCGGTACTTGCTAAAGAAAACGCTAAATTAGCTGAATTCACCGATGCTAAAACTAAGCTACTTGAGCAAAAAACTAAAATAGAAAGCTTATAAACTTTCATAAAATGCCTATTAACATCATTTAATGGGCATTAAAAAAGCCGCTCACTTTAATAAGTGAGCGGCTTTTTTGTGCCCTGTGATTAACCACAAGGCACTCCTACATTAAAACGTGTAGTTGTACTGCGCGCCAATAAGCGTAGCATGACCTTTAGACTCAAAAGACCACTGCGAGCCTAAGTTGTCTTTTTCAGTGTAGTTTTGTGTTTTACCACGAATAATACTTACGCCTAGATCAACGTTTGAGTTTTTATCGATGATATAGTTACCACCAAAAGAGAACCAAAAACGGTCTGTATCAGGAATAGAGATTGATAAATGCTGTTGTGATACAGGTGACTCGTCAAACGCAATACCTGCACGCAACAATAGGTTTTCGTTGTACTGGTAGTCAGTACCTACTGAGTAACGAAGCGCGTCAGAGAAGTCTTCTGTTTTTTCAAATGCGCTAAACTTATCACCCGTAGGCGCAGTTACTTGCGCTTCTAATGAATCAAAGCTGCTCCAACCAGTCCACAATACACTGTAGTGTAGGCCTAGCTTTTCATCTAACTGGTGCGAACCAGAAAACTCAGCAATAGCAGGTAGCGTGATTTCAACCGAACCAGGAAGTTCAAGTTGTCCGTCTAATCCACCAGGAATAAATGCAGAAGGTAGCTCGTTTGAGTATTCACCTTCAAACGTGATATCAGTTTCTGTGCGGTAGTTAAAACCAAAACGGCTGTTTTCGTCTAATTGGTACATTACACCAACATTTAAGCCGTAACCAATATCGTCACCTTCAAGGTTTACTGCATCTGTTGAGGCAGGGATTGGTAACGCAGATGCACCAAACTTACGAATAATTTTAGCTTCTGCATAAATTGCATTTAAGCCAATACCAAAGCTGAACTGCTCGCTTACTTTGTAGGCAACGCTTGCATTCATATTAACGGTAACAATTTCTGTCTCACCGGCAATTTGACCTGCCGCGTAATCGTCATCAAATTTTGTCGCTAGACCAAAGTTAGCAAATGCACCAAAACCAACTGATACTCTGTCGTTTACTGGCATAGTGAAATACGTTGCTGGAATAACAGCGCTAGGAGCAATGCTGTCGTCATCTAATGCGTTCACGTCAATGCCATTGTTTGTGCCGGTGCCTTCAAGGCTCACATCTGGAACAACGGCAATAGCAGCAACACTTAGTTGCTTATCTTTAAATACAGTCATTAAAGCAGGATTACGTGCAACAACAGACGCGTCGTCTGCAATAGATGCTTCACCAGCATAGGCACGGCCTAAACCTGATGCGTTTTGCTCAGCTAGTTGAAACGCAGCTGCAAAAGAGTCAGCTGAAACAAATGCAAGCGAGGCTGCGATAAGCGTTTTAGAAAATTTCATTGTTGTGTCCTTAACCAAACTCACTGTTTGGGTAGCTATGTGTGTTGTTACTTATGTTCAAAACCCGGCTACACTACATTAATTTTTATAAAAAAACTTCATGATCACACCAAAAACACCTAAAAAACACGTTTTTTAACTACATTTTAACAACTATTTAAAACTCATCGGACAAGAAATATGTTATTAGAGCAATTACTCTAAATGTAATTAATTATCATTTAGATTGACATCAAATACACTGCATTTTAAACTCTTTTTAAAATAACCAAAGGTTTAAAACTGTGCTGATTGTTCTAATTATGGTGGGTCTTCTTTTTTGCGGAGCCAGTGTATTTTTCTTTTATAAGGCAAATTACTGCGCATGCACACAGGCCGGGCAATGCGATAACCCTGTTAATCGTTACTGGTTGGGGGCTATGTTAAGTGCTGCTGTATCGCTCATATTTTGCTGCTTAGCCCTTCACGTAGAGCTTGGCACTTTGTTGTGGTTGGTACTAATGGGAAGTTGTTTTTTAGGCGCGTTTATATCGGCTCAGGCAAACCAAAAACGCCAATGCACTAAAACTAAACGAGCAGATGATCTTTTAGTAAACGAGATAAATTAATTTGATAATCCATCGGCTTTACACTCGCTAAAATTTTAAGCTCTTGATTGTCAGTACTCAAATCTATATCTTTAGGCGTTACGTGATGATTATGCTTTGCATTGTAAAATAATTTAACTTTTGGCTTTATAGGGTTTTGGGTGTTTCCCTCTAACACGATAGCCAAACGCTCGTTAGTTAATTTCACAATACTTCCCACAGGGTGGACTCCTAAACACTTTATAAAGCGCTGCACTAATTCAGCATCAAATAGCGTGTTATTAGCCAACAAATGGCGTAATGCATTAATAGGTTCATCGCCTTCTTTGTATAGCTTATCAGCCGTCATCGCATCATATACATCAACAATAGCCATGATACGCGCAGCACGACTCAGCTTTTTTTCGTCAACACCTCTGGGGTAACCAGAGCCATCTAATCGTTCATGATGATTTACTATCATGTCCAACATGACTGGCGTTACACCTTCCTCCTCTTTTGCTAATATCAGCCCTTGCGATACATGCTTTTTTACCGCACTCATTTCAAAATCAGTTAATTTAGAAGGCTTTGAAAGTATACCTTGCGGTATTTTAGCTTGGCCTAAATCATGGAGTAATGCGCCCATTGCCAACTGCTGAACAACCCCTTGCTTGTACCCTAAGTATTTAGCAAACACCGCGGTAAAAATGGCGCAGTTAATCATGTGTCGCCAGTTATAATTATGCTTGTCTTTTACGCGAGTAAGTATGGTCATAGCGTTAGTATTACGAAAAACAGAGCTAACTATCTCATTAGCTATTTCATCAAGTACTTTTACATTGACGGCCATGCCTGCAGTTATATCACCATATAACGATTTTAATTTTTTGCTGTGGCGCTCGTAACCTTCGCTTGCTGAAGCAAACTCTTGCTCAAGGGTTATACTTGCAGGAGTATTTACAGGTTTTGATTTAACCTTGGTAGACTTTGTATTTGTTTGGTCATTTAGCTTTGTAGGCGCTGAGTTTTTATTTTTTGCAGGCGACTTGGGAGTTGGCTTGTACTTAGCAGGAATGGCTGCATCGCCTTTAGTAAAATCAATTAATAGCTCAAGCACACCTTCTGTTGCTAAACGTTTTATTATTGATTTTTCACGAACCAAACCACTGGTTTTTATTTTTATTCCATTAACACCTTCATGCTGCTTAGTTACGCTATCGACATACATGCCGGGAACAAGTTCAGTGATAGGTAAAGTAATAAGCATAGAGGTTTTTAAAATAGGTAATTAAACACCATAGATAGCATTTTACACCTCTAAAAGTCTAACATTTGTTTCATTTACGTTAATAAATGACTATAAAGGATTGCTTATAACCCACTTAAAAAACACATTTAAATAAATATATAACACAATAAGATAAGTGGTTTTGATCAAGCTGCTCGAAGTTAAATGTGTTTATAACTTAGAAGAGTTTCTCAATTGGCTGCGGTTTATGCACTGCATAACCCTGTGCGTAATCTACACCCATTTCTAATAGGATTTGCTTAATTTGTGAAGTTTCGACAAACTCAGCAATGGTTTTCATACCCATAACGTGGCCAATTTCGTTTATTGATTTTACCATTGCATGATCAATCGGATCGACCGCTATATCTTTAACAAAAATCCCATCTATTTTAAGGTAGTCAACCTTGAGATTTTTCAGGTACCCAAATGATGATAACCCACTACCAAAGTCATCTAGTGCAAAGCGACACCCTAGCACTTTTAATTGGGTAATAAACTTACTAGCAAGTTCAAGGTTCGAAATTGCGGCTGTTTCGGTTATTTCAAAACAAATTTTTACACTGTGCTCCCCCAATAGCTTGAGTTGCTCTGTAACGAATTTTAAAAAGTCCTCATTAGTAAGTGACTGCCCAGAAAGGTTAATAGACAAGAAATTAACCCCTTTGAGAAAGTTAGGGTTATTTAGAATCATCTTAAATGCGTTTTCAATCATCCAACTATCTACTTTAACAATCAGTTGATAGCGCTCTGCAGGAGGTAAAAAAGCGCCGGGTGGAATTATACCTCCTTGCTTATCGACCATGCGCAATAGCAATTCATAATGTTTATTTTTATCGCAAGCGAGTGGCTCAATTAATTGTGCGTATATTTTAAAGCGGTTTTCATCTATTGCATCTTGAACTCTATTTACCCACTGCATCTCGCCTTGGCGCACTGCGAGCTCTTCGTCATCATCATAATGAACATGAATTCTATTTCGTCCCTTCTCCTTTGCTATATAACAAGCAACATCAGCTAACTTTAGCACCTCTGTAAAATCCACATATTTATCGGTAATTTGGATCAACCCCATGCTTACACCTATACGAAAGCTGCGACCTTCCCAAACAAATCGATAATCCTCTATTTCCTTTTGAATTAAGCTAGTTACACGATGGGCGTTATCAAATGAGCAATTTTCCATTAACACGGCAAACTCATCCCCTCCCAAGCGAGCTACCACATCTGTTTTTCTCACTACTTTTTGCAATAAAGACCCGAGCTGACGCAGTAACTCATCGCCAGCTAAATGACCACAGGTGTCGTTAACCACTTTAAATTGATCAAGGTCCATGTAACATAAAGCATGATCAACTCGTTTTTCAGCCGGTACTGATAATAAAAGCTCAACGCAACGCTTAAACTCTCTTCTATTTGCTAAACCAGTGAGTGAATCATGAGATGATTGGTAACTGAGCTTCTCTTCTGATTTTTTCCTTGCCGTTATATCTACATGGGTGCCAACTAAACGAGTAATTTCACCTTCCTCACTTTCAACAACAAAAGCACGAGATAAAATATTTACATAGCTACCGTTTTTATGGCGCATTCTAAACTCAGCTTCATAGTGCTTAGTTTTAGATTCCATAAATGAATGGATTTTAGCAACTGTTGGAGCTAGATCGTCAGGGTGAACAAGCATTTCCCATGTAGCAAAACTATTTGTAAGCTCGTCCTCTTCATAGCCCAACATCGATTTCCATCGCGGTGAGTAATACATTTTTTCGTTAGCTATATCCCAATCCCAAAGCCCATCGTTAGCGCCCTTCATGGCTAAACTTAACCGCTCTGTGTTTGCTGAGGCTTTTTGTTTTTCGCGTATGAGCTCTTTTTTTTGCTGCTCTAGAGAAAGGGTTAATTCAGTAATGACATTGGATAAATCTCGTATTTGGTCATTTTGATGCTCAAGTTCAGTAATATCATAAAAAATATTTAAAATAATACTGGCTCCCCCACTTTGTAAGGGGACGGCACTGCCAAGTACAGTACGTTTAAACCCATTTTTGCACTGTATAGTTAGCTGCATTGGCTCAAAACGAGTATTCATTTTTTCTGAATCGATACGTTTTTTTTGCCACGAGCGGAGCACACACTCACGATAATGATTGTTGGGAAGTACTTTGACCCACCATGCATCTAATGTGGAGGTTTCGCTTGCCCCATAACCATACAAATTAACGAACGCATCATTGGCATGAATTATAGTGCTTTTAACGTCACTCAATACAAATGGAACCGGAGAGGTGTTAAATATAGTTAAAAATAAATCATTAAAACACGTATTTTTTTCTAACTCAGATATTTTGGCATATGCCTTTTCTAGATCAAATTTAAGCTGCTCAATACTATCCATTTACTGTATTTCCCAAAAATACGAATGTATTAATACACCTTTGCCTGTTGATGTATTTGAATAGCACAAACACAACGCACCAATGGCATAATTAGATATTTATAATAATCAAAACAATAGGCACTAAAGCCTATTTAAGCAAGATAGCTAATACTTAGAGAGGGAATATAAAAATGCAGGTAACGTATTGAGCAAGGTTAAATAAAAATCAAATGGCGCTCTCGGTAGGGATCGAACCTACAACTCAGCCTCCGGAGGGCCACGTGATATCCATTTCACCACGAGAGCACATTTGCTGCCACTACATCAACTCGCGATATCAATGTATTAGCATGCGCCAATAATAAAGCCATCTTTACACAAATGCTAGCGACATTAGTTTATATGATTATTAATTAGGCACTTTTACAGAAAACATGTGACTATTTTATAAAAACGCGTTATTTATTAATATTCGATAAAAATAGTTACGCTTTAGCAACATTTTAACTATCATTGTCACAGAAATAAAAATATTTAATGAGAGGAAGTAATAATGAGTTTGATGTCTACTGAGCAAGTTGCTGAGTTTTTAGGTGTTAAAGAAGAACGCGTAAAACGTCTTGCACGTGAAAGTTTATTAATCGCTAAGTCAGAGGATGAAAACGGCGAACCGCAGTTTGATGCAGATGAAGTAGCAAAATATAAAGAATTAGCAGCGCGTTTTGGTGGCCTTTAAAAGCCACATGCTGCACTAAATTTTAGCAGCTGCGCGCGTAATTTTTTCGCTGGAGCTCTTATGTCGCGCTGCTCATACCAACCAATACTTAAAACCAAAAACAAAAGCTTATAACAATTAAGCTTATCCGTTGATTTCACAAACCCTACTTGTTCATCTTTATATTTAACGTAACTATCTAATAGCGCGTTATCAACCTGCTCATTGAGCTCAAAACTAATACTTAGTGCGGCCAAATCAAAATACACGTCGTTTGTTTTCGCGTACTCAAAATCAATTAAGTATGCGCCTGACTCATTCACTATTATATTGTCTTTAATTAAATCATTATGGCAAAAGCCAAGTTCAATAGGCATAGCTGCAATAAAGTTAACCGCTGCATTAATTTTTTGCTGATACTCAATATACACAGATGAGCATTTATAGCCGTTTAGCTCTTGGGCTATATCCATAGGCTCAGTGACAATCGAGTAAGCATGAACAGCAGCAAGCTTTTTAATAACATCATCGATTAATAAGTCAGTTGCGGTGCTACCGTCAAAGTAATGAAATACAGCAAGTTGGTTTTGTTTATCAAGCCATACCGGGGAAGGACATATATTTGACGCACTCAGAATACGCTGCGCCTCTAAGGCATTTTCTGGCCAATGGTCTTTGTAACGCTTTAATAAATACCTCCCTTGAATGGTGTGTATTAAGACGTTTTCGTTGCTTAAACCTTGTGATAAAGGCACATGTGAAATAACGTCCCTTGGCGCTATAAACGCACGACATTTGTTTATAAGCCCAGTGTAATCACTCATAAATTAAAGCTGTGCGAGTGGCTTAGCTTGGCTTTGCTCGTATTCTTCGTACCAAGTTTTAAAGCCCCACCCTGCCATAATGGTGTAGAACACAAAAAGCGCTAACGTTGGGTAATAGCCTTTCTCGTAATATAAATACATAGAGGCTGCGTCTATGACTATCCAGTACAGCCAGTTTTCAAGAATTTTTTTCGCAACTAAATAAGTGGTCACAACAGCAAAACAGGTTGTAAAGCTATCTAAGTAGGCAAAATCAGCATGCGTATAGTTAGTCATAAAATACCCTATGCCTGTTGCCGTAATAGAGGTTAGTATAATTAACAGCGCATGACATTCCATTGACCAAGAACTAATACTCAGATTGTTATTATTAGCTTTACCTTTTCGCCATACTACCCAGCCAAATACCGCCATATACATGTAATAAAAGTTAAGTAACGACTCCATTAGTAATGCGCCATTCCAATACATGATAGTGTAAATTAGTGTACTAAAAAACGCCGCCGGCCAGCACCAAAGGCTCTCTTTTATAGCTAACAATAAATAAGCAATTGATAGCACAACCGCAATATATTCCCAATGCGACATAGCAGTAAAACCGCTTAAGGTTTTTGTTATAAATTCCATAGTGTGCTGTTACCGTTAAATTGTGGCGAAAAAACTACTGAGGCGATAAATCGCCAGACAAAAACTTACACACAAAAATAGCTTTTCCAAACTCTTCGTATGAACGTTTAATTTCGGTATTGAGTACTTGCATTACTAAATCATAATCGCCAAAAATTTGTGTCGATAGTGTATTTGTAATCACTTTTAAACCATCGTACTCGTTTAATCGATCAATAAAGCCTTTAATAAAAGGAATGTAATCTTGATGAAGTGGGTACTTACTAATCTCTACTGATAATTTCATTATTAACCCTATGGTTTAGGTGCCTAGTTATATCGTGTCATTCAATGCTAGAGCCGCTACTAAATACAGTGTAAAATCGCTGTAATACTCAATTACAATGAGCTTAATATGGCACGCAGAATAACCTACAAATTTAAAAACCAACCGCGCGAAATAAATTTCGCTAAAGACAAATACCACGACATGTATCAAGCAATTGCTGCTGCCGAAGGCATTGATTTAACCAATTATTTAAGCATGGTACAACAAATAGAAATGACCTCTAAAGGGTCGGCTTCTGTTCGTAACTTTCGTGATCAAGAATTTGCCCGCATGGGCTTTAGTGATATTTACTTTATTAAAGAGTAATTACCACTGTTTAATTACGCCTGATACTCATAACTTACGCGCGGTGTAATATTACATAAAAGCTCGTAAGGAATGGTATCGGCGCACTGTGCTATTTCTTCTACTGGTAGCTCAGGGCCCCACATTGTGACTCTGTCGCCTACTTTAATGTTGTGCTCGTTTTGGCCTATGTCTACGCTAATCATATCCATTGCCACACTGCCCACAATACCGTAGCGCTGCTTACCAATAACAACCGGTGTGCCCTCTTTTGCGTGACGCGGATAACCGTCACCATACCCCATAGCAACCACGGCTAACTGAGTCGCTTTATCGCTTTTCCAGCGCCCACCATATCCCACGGCCTCGTTAGCTGGAATATGGCGCACGGCTATAACACGTGTCGTTAATCGCATAACGGGTTTAAGCTGATGCTGCTCACCCAATGCGTTAGCCATAGGTGATACACCATAAAGCATTAAACCAGGGCGTACCCAATCACCATGGCCATTCGGCCACGCAATAATGCCTGCCGAATTTGATAAACAATGTGCTTGGTTAATATTATTTACTAGGCAGTCAAACTGTGAAATTTGCTGTGCTGTTTTAGTGTTATTCACATCGTCCGCGCAGGCAAAGTGAGTCATTAAATTAACGGTGTTATTGGCATTAGGCGTATTTTGCAAGCGCATATAAAATTCATCGAACTGCGCGGGGGCAATACCCAGGCGGTGCATGCCTGTATTTACTTTAAGCCAGCACAATAACGGCGCTTCAAGCTCGGCTTCTTCCAAAGCGGCAAGCTGATACTCATCATGAATAATAGTTTGAAAGTTATTGGCCAATAGAATAGGTAAATCGTCTTTATTAAAAAAGCCTTCAAGTAACACAATCGGTTTTGTTAACCCGCCGGCTCGAAGCGCTAAAGCTTCATCTATACGGGCTACTGCAAATGCGTCTGCATCATTTAAATGTTGAGCAATTTTAACCAAACCATGGCCGTAAGCATTGGCTTTTAATACCGCCATAACTTTACTGTTTGGTGCAAAACGCTTTACCTGCGCTAAATTATGCGCAAGTGCCGTTAAATTAATTTCAGCAGTGGCTAAACGCATTAATATTCGTCATCCATCGCAGGACCTGCGTAATTATCAAAACGAGAAAACTGTCCTTGGAACGTCAGGCGCACTTTACCAATTGGGCCGTTACGTTGTTTACCTATAATGATTTCGGCGATGCCTTTTTCAGTGCTGTCTTCGTTGTACACTTCATCACGGTATATAAACATGATTAAATCGGCATCTTGCTCTATTGAACCTGATTCACGTAAATCAGAGTTAATTGGGCGTTTATCAGCACGTTGCTCAAGCGTACGGTTTAGCTGCGAAAGCGCAACAACCGGACATTTAAGCTCTTTTGCAAGTGACTTTAGAGAGCGCGAAATTTCTGCAATTTCAAGTGTTCTATTATCCGATAAGCTCGGTACACGCATTAATTGTAAGTAATCGACCATGATCATGCTAATACCACCATGATCGCGCGCAATACGACGTGCACGAGAACGTACATCAGTAGGTGTTAGGCCTGATGCATCATCTACGTACATTTTGCCTTTTTCCATCAATAAACCCATGGTTGATGAAAGGCGCGCCCAATCGTCATCATCTAGCTGGCCGGTACGTACCTTAGTTTGGTTAATACGACCAAGTGATGCAAGCATCCTCATCATAATTTGTTCTGATGGCATCTCTAATGAGTAAATAAGCACGGGCTTGTCTTGAGTCATAGCTGCGTGCTCTGCAAGGTTCATCGCAAAGGTGGTTTTACCCATAGAAGGACGCGCGGCTACAATAATTAAATCAGACGGCTGTAAACCTGTGGTCATTTTATCAAGGTCAGCATAGCCAGTACTTACGCCGGTTACACCATCTTGCGGAGATTGGTATAGCTCTTCTATTTTATCAACGGTTTTTTCGAGTATGTTGTGTATGCTTTGCGGGCCTTCGGTGCTTTTTGAGCGCTGCTCTGCAATTTTAAATACCTTACTCTCGGCAAAATCTAATAAGTCGTGGCTGGTGCGCCCTTCGGTATTAAAACCGGCCTCGGCTATTTCGTTTGCAACACCAATCATTTCACGAACAACGGCACGTTCGCGTACTATGTTTGCGTATGCATCGATATTGGCAGCACTCGGTGTGTTTTTGGCTATTTCGGCTAAGTAAGCAAAGCCACCAATACCAGCAAGTTTATTATTTTTTTCAAGGCTTTCAGAAATCGTGATTAAATCGATTGGATCACCCAACTCTGCAAGCTCTGTCATTGCTTCAAAAATGAGCTTGTGCGTGCGAGTATAAAAGTCTTGAGATACAACAAGTTCGGCTACGCGGTCATATGCTTGGTTATCAAGCATTAAGCCACCTAAAACAGATTGTTCAGCTTCTATTGAATGGGGAGGAACTTTAAGGGTATCGACTTGCTTATCTGGTTTGGCCATAACTTCACAGTACTAAAATTGAATGGCTCTATTCTATCGACTTGCCGGGGTTGTGCAAATAGCAAAGCAGGAAATCTTTTCCTGCTTTTTGTAACTCAAAAGTTTACGATTTACTTTTTAAGCTCAATACGACCACTTATGGTATCCATTTCAATGTCGGCATTGCCGCCATTAATAATAAACTCAAGCTCGCTAGCTGGGCCATATTTGGCTTTTTTTACTTTATCGCTGCTAAGTTTATTAATAATTTTACCATTAGCATGGGCTTCAATCTCAAATTTAGCCGATACATTAGCAGGAAAGAAAAATTCAGCATCGCCGCTTACGGACTCAAAACGTACATCGGCACTGTCTAACAATTCACTAATACGAACCTCAGCTTCGCCATTAACAGTATTAATGCGTAAGTTTTTGATGCTATCTAAGTTAAAGTTTATGTCACCGTTCACATTTTCAAGTCGAACATCGTTCGCGCTTGTTGTTGACTTAATATCACCATTCACAGCGCTAAAGCGTAACTCACCACTTGACTGTTCATCATTAATTTCGCCGTTTACCGTTTCAAATTGAATATTACCGCTCAGGCTTTGTGCATTCACATCACCGTTAACACTAGTTAGCTTAATATTACCGGCTAAATCTTGCGCGGTAATTTCACCGTTAACCACATTAACTTCTGCACCATTTTTAAGTGCTTTAGCTATCACCGATACATTAACACCACGAAAGTCTAGTGCGCTGCTGTGCGGCATATAAATAGTTAACTTAGAGCCGTCGCCATTGCTGCCCCAGCCCATTTTACGTGGCATTTTTACAACAAAATATGTATTGTCGCCTCTCGTTTCGAGTTCATAGCCTTGCGCCTTATCGTCAAGCTCGCCCACTACTTTAAACTCGCTTTTATCCCACCCAGCAATACTTACATCACCGCGCTGATTTTCAATAAAAACGGTACCACCTTTTGAAACCTCTATTTGTTTATCAATTTTTTCACCTGCAAATGCAGCAAGTGGAAATAAGCTTAATCCTAGTAAAATTGCTTTCATGTTAATCTCCTAAATACTTTGCCAACGAGGTGCATGCACCTTATTAATCAAATCGAGTTGTTGTTGATAAATCTGCGCTAACATTGTTAGCAATGCTTGGTTTTCGGGTTCGTTTTTAAGTGCTTGCTTAATGGCGTACTCTGCCTCTTCAAGCTCTTGTAATTGTGTTTGCCAATTATCGGTCAAGGCATCTTGATTTTTATATTGCACCAGCAAGCTTTGCTTTTGCTGTGCAAAATAGTCACTTATAGCCACAACTGGCTGTGGTTTAGGGTTTATTACAAACATATTGAGTGCCACTAGTGCGGCAAGGGTACAGGCCGCAATTGCGCTTAACTTTGGCCATAAAGTAGTAGCTGATTGCTTAGGTTCATGAGTATTTACAATGGCTCTTTCTATGCCTGCCCACAAATCTTTTTGTGGGGCTATTTCTTTATCAAGCGTGTTTAATGATTTATCTAAAAAGTCGTCAAAGTTTGGTTTATTCATTTTCATACCACTCTTGTAATAACTGCCTTGCTCGATGATATTGCGATTTGCTTGACCCAACGGCAATACCCAACTGATCTGCTATTTCTT